>NZ_JBEVTO010000005.1:0-265717 GCF_041020825.1 Oscillibacter sp. GMB15532 | reverse complement strand
GAACTATTTAGTTTGAAATTATCACAAAATACTGGGTGATTTTGCAGAATTGAACTAAAAAACTAAAATGATCGTTTCTGTGCCGCAATTTCGATAAACAATTTAAACAAGCATTCAGGCGGCCCCTTGGGGCCGCCTGAATCGCAAGTGTTTGCGCCCATGCAATTGCCATACTCCGCAATGTCAAAGCATTTAAGGTCATTTGTATGGGGAAATGAAAGGGCAAACAGTTTGAAAATGAATACAAAAAAGCCCCAGAACCATTGCGGTTCTGGGGCTTTGTGGTGGACGATACAGGACTCGAACCTGTGACCCCCTGCACGTCAAGCAGGTGCTCTAGCCAGCTGAGCTAATCGTCCGAAGCGAACGAATGAATAATACACGAAAACGACAAGTTTGTCAACAGCTTTTAAAAAATTGACGCTGTAAAAATAAAAAAATACTGTTTCATGTTTAAAAAGGGCTGCTTCCTCGTCCGACAAAACAAAGCCCATGGAAAAGAGGAGCGTTTCCCACGGGTCGGCGCTGTAACTCTTTCGACGAAATTTGTCATTATTTTTAACCGGATTGTCTTCACTTTTTTCTTCTTTGGCGCGTCCTTTTTGTATACAATAGAATACATAAACCGGTTAAAGGAGAGAGCGGCGTGGCGGGAAGACGAAAAAAGCGGGAAAAGAAAAGAGTGCGGAAGGGTGTTTTGCTGGTGCTGTTTCTGACGGTGGGTCTTACGGTGACCACGCCCTTAACGCCCACGCTGGACGCTTCGCTGGCCTCCGTGGCTGCGGCGGCCTCTCCAGTTGTTCCTCAAACGGAGGCGCAGGCGCAGCCTAAGGCGTGGGCAGATTTTTTGGACGGCCCCCTCGGTCCTGCAGTTCCCAGCGGAGAAACAGAATCCGGGACAGGCTTTGAAGCGGATTTTGAAGAGGGATGGGAACCATCTGCCGAAGAGGGAGAAGAGACGGACTCTCTGCCCGAACCAGGAGCAGACGAGGAAAGCGTTTCCGTGGAGGACAGCTATTTTGCGGACGCGGCCTTCGTGGGGGACTCCCGGACCGAGGGCTTTCAGCTATACAGCGGTCTTGCCGAGGGTACATACTTTTGCGCCGTGGGCGCCACGGTCCAGACGGTGATGGACAAGGAGACGCAAGAGGGGTCCTCCGGGACCGAGACGATTTTAGACGCGCTCTCTCGGGAGAGCTTCGGGAAAATTTACATCATGTTGGGCATCAACGAGCTGGGCTGGTATCGCACGGAGGAGTTTACGGAGCAGTATGCAAAGGTGATCGCCCGCATTCGGGAGGACCACCCGGAAGCGGCGATTGCAATTCAGTCTCTGCCGCCTGTCAGCGCAAAGCAGGATGCCAAGCGAAGCTATGTAAAAAACGAGCGCATTGTCCTGTTTAACGGGCTTCTTAAAGAGCTGGCGGCAGAGGAGCGCTGCGTATTTTTGGACGTGGCCTCCGCCGTAACGGACGAGAATGGAACCCTCCCCACGGAGCTGACTACCGACGGAGTACATCTCAATACCGCCGGGTGCAAGAAATGGCTGGAATATCTGCGGGAACACCCCGTGTAATCCCGGAGACGGGCGAAAAAGCCGCCGCATTTTCGCAAAAGGCGGAAAATGCGGCGGTTTTTGCAATTTTTATTTTAAATTTATGAAAAAAACAGGCTGAAAATGAGATGAAGCGTTGTAATTTCCATATTATAATTATATAATAAAATAACCTATTATTATTTCATCCACTGTGCGCCAAAGCCTCGCCGCCTCTAGCGTCACTGTTTGCGGCGGGCTTGACGGGGGGCGGACACGCACGCTGGGAGAGAACGGGGGAAAAAGCGGGATGAATACGCGGCGCAAGATCCTGGTGGTGGACGACAGCATTACCAACCGCCTGATGCTCTGTAAAATTCTCTCCCGGGAATACGAGACGCTGGAGGCCGCCGACGGGCAGATGGCGCTGGAGATTCTGGGCCGGGAGTCGCTGGGAATTTCTCTGATCTTTCTGGACATCAGGATGCCCGTGATGGACGGCTACGCGTTCTTGAAAAGCGTGCAGACAGACAAGCTGCTCTCTGCCATCCCCGTGATTGTCGTCACCCAAAGCGACGGTGAGGAGGACGAGGTAGAGGCGCTGACCTGCGGGGCCATGGACTTTATCACAAAGCCGTACAAGCCCGGTGTGGTGCTGCATCGGGCTGCCAACATCATCTCCCTGCGGGAGACGGCGGCGCTGGTGAATCAAATGGAGCATGACCGGCTGACCGGGCTGCACAGTCAGGCGTTTTTCTATCAGCGGGTGCGCCAGACGCTGCGGCAGAATCCGGACGAGCCCTATGACCTGCTGTGCTCCAACGTGAAGAATTTCAAATTTATCAACGAGGTGTTCGGTCTTGCGGTGGGAGATCAGATTCTGCGCCTGATTGCCCGGGAGCTGCGGGACGGGCTTCCGGGCGAGCACTTTTGCGGCCGGCTGCAGGCGGACATTTTCGCGTGCATGATCCGGCGGGGCTCCATGGATTTGGAGGCCGCGCTGAACCGGGCCACGGAGCGCATCCGGGGAGAATCCGGCGTGAAGAGCTTTTCCATGAAGTGGGGGGTCTATTCCATCACGGACCTGCACATTCCCGTGGAGCAGATGTGCGACCGGGCGCTTCTGGCCTGCAACTCCATCCGGGGGGAATACGGCCGTCTGGTGGCCTTTTACAACGACGAGCTGCGCCAGACGCGGCTGTGGGAAAAAACGCTGGAGGACGGGATGGAGGCTGCTTTGGCCGCCCGTCAATTTGAAATTTTTTATCAGCCCAAATTCAGTCTGCGCAGCAACCGGGTCTGCGGCGCGGAGGCGCTTGTACGCTGGAACCACCCCACCCTGGGGTTTTTGCTGCCCGAAAGCTTCATGCCATTGTTTGAGCGCAACGGGTTTATTACCCGTCTGGACCAGTACATATGGGAGGAGGTCGCCTCCGCCCTGCGGGAGTGGGAGCTGCGGGGAATGCCGCTGGTGCCCGTCTCTGTCAACGTCTCAAGGGCCGACATTTATAACGCCAATCTGGAGTCCGTGCTGCTGGGGATTCGACAGCGGTACGGCATCAAGCCATCTCTCCTCCATCTGGAGATTACGGAGACGGCTTATACGGAGGACCACCGTCAGCTTTGCGACGAGGTGACAAAGCTTCGCAATGCCGGGTTTACCATTGAAATGGACGACTTTGGAAGCGGCTATTCCTCTTTAAACATGCTCAATGAGCTGCCTATTGATATTCTGAAGCTGGATATGAAGTTTTTAAAGGCAGATCAGGAGCGGAGCAAGCGACGCGGAATCCTCAGCTTTGTGGTGAGCCTTGCCCGCTGGCTGGACCTTCAGGTCACCGCCGAGGGCGTGGAATCCGCCGAGCAGGTGGAAAAGCTGCGGAGCATGGGCTGCAACTATGCCCAGGGCTATTATTACGCGCCCCCGCTTCCCCGGAAGGAATTTGAACAGTTTCTCGGGGATGTGGATGATTCTCAGGAGGAAAATTCTCTGAAAAACGCCGACATTTTAGAAAAGACCCATCTTCTGGAGATGGCCGCCTATCAGGACTATCTGACTGGCCTTTTAAACCGGCGGGGGCTGGACGACGCCATGGCGCGGATGGACCAGTCCCAGACCAGTGTGTCGGTCTTTGTGTTTGACATGGACAACCTGAAGGACTGCAACGACTCAAAGGGCCACGCGGGAGGCGATGAGATGCTCCGTCGGTTCAGCACCGTGCTCCGCTCTCATACCCGGGGTGGGGATATCCTCTCTCGCATTGGCGGGGACGAGTTTGTGGCGGTGATGCCCCGGATGCGCTCGGCGGAGGCTGCTATGAAAAAAGGGCAGGAGATTTGTCAGGCCTTTCGGGACAGCAGTCCCCATTTGCCGGACGGCTTTTGCCCCTCCTGCTCTGCGGGCATGGCCCTGATGGGAGAGGGTGAATCCTTTGCGTCGGCCTTTGCCCGGGCGGATCAGGCGCTTTACAGAGCAAAGCGCAATCAAAAGGGCGTGTGCTTCGCCTGAGACGCGGGCCGAGAGACAAAAACGGCTGTTAAAAAGAGGTGCTGCCAATGAAAGAGTGTGCCGAAGCCATGGGACAGGCGCAGGAATTTTTGCGGGTTTGGTTTTGCCGCCGGAACGCGGAAACCGCGTCGCGGTATCTGTCCGACGAAATCGGCTTTGTAGGCCCCGGCGGCGGAGAAGACGTTTTGGGCGCCGCCGCCATGAAAGACTATCTCACGCAGGACTGCCGGGAGGAGCCGGGCCAGTTTCACATCGTATTTCTCCACCCGTGGGAGCAGCAGGTCGCAGAGGGCTGCGCCTGCGTGAAGCTGGAGGTTCTCCTGCAAAATAAGGAGTATAGCTGGCGGCTGCGCTTTTCCTTCCTCCTTCGCACGGAGAAGGGACTTTGGCGCGTCTGCCATATCCATATTTCCGAGGCCACGGGCAATCAGCGCGGCGGGGAGCACTATCCCCACACGCTGGTGGTGGAAAGCCTGAACAGCCAGCGCAGTGACCTTTTGAACGAGGCCATTGCCGGAGGTATGATCGGCGGCTATCAGGAGCCGGGCTTTCCGTTTTATTTTGTGAATCAGCGGATGCTGGACTATCTGGGCTATGGCAGCGAGACGGAGTTTGTGGCCGATATTGCAGGGCTGATTTCAAACGGCATTCATCCGGAGGACCGGGCCGAGGTGGCACACCGGATCGCCGGGCAGATCGCCAAAAGCGGCGAATACACGGTGGAGTACCGGATGAGGAAGAAAACCGGTGAGTACATCTGGGTGCACGACATTGGCCGCGGCGTCACGGCGGAAAACGGAAAGCCCGCAATTATGTCCGTGTGCGTGGATATCACGGCCTTGCGCATCGCGCAGGAGGACCGGCGCCAGCTGCTTAACACCATTCCCGGCGCGGTGCTGCGCTGCCGCTATGCCGAGGGGCTGGAGGTGCTGGACACCAGCGACGTGCTGTACGGGATCACCGGCTACGGACCGGAGGAGCTGGCGCTGGCGGGGAACCGGCTGACTGCCCTGCTGGAGCCGGAGGATGCTGAAAAGGTCCTCCCGGCCTTTCATGCCCAGCTTGCGGCGGGGGCCGGAAGCGTGTATACCGAGTGCCGCATGAACCGGCGAAACGGCGAGTCCATCTGGATTGCCCTGCGGGGACATATCACGGTTGCAACCGACGGCGGAGAGCCTGTGCTCTTTTGTATGCTGACCGACGTGACCGAGCAGGTGGAGGAGCGGGCACGGGTCCGCAGGCGGTTTCAGCGGGAATCAGACCATGCCACGGAGCTGGCGGCTCCGAATCTGATTGCAAAGGCCCTGGCGGATTTGACGGAGGACGCGTTCGAGTCCTATTCCGGGCTGGGCGGCGCCGCCACGGCGGCCTATTTTATCGCGTCCACCGTGGACGAGGCCATGCGCTACATAGCCGACAGCGCCGCCTCCGGAGAGGATGCGGCCCGCTTTCTGGAGCGGTTTTCCCGCCACCGCCTGATGGAGGCCTATGCCGCAGGAGAGATGGATCACAGTGTGGAATACCGCCGCCGCCGCTCAGACGGAAAAATGATTTGGTGCCGCACGGTGGGCCGCACCTATCTCACCCCGGAAACCAGCCACCTGACGCTGTTTATTTACAGCTTCGACATTACGGAGGAGTGGCTTTCCCGCAGGCTTCTGGAGCAGGCGTCCATCATGGATTATGATTTTCTGATGGACGTGGACATTGAGAATAACCGATATCATGTCGCGGCCCGGGGCGAGGCGGGCGTGATGAATCTGCCCGACACGGGCGAATTTTATGTGGAGTTCCGCAGGGCCTCCGCCGCGGCGATTCCGGAGGCGTCCCGGGCGGAGTATTTCAGGCAGCTGGATTTCGACAACATCCGTGCCCGACTGGAGGCGAGTCCCTCCTATTCTTTCACGGTGCCAAGCCAGACGACCAGAGGTCTGCGGTATAAAAAATACAGCCTGTCATACATCGACAAAATTACCGGCCATGTCTGCCTCAACAGGGTGGACATCACCGACATCATCGAAAGCGAACAGCGCCAGCAGGAGGCGCTGCTTACCGCTCTTCAGGCGGCAAAGCAGGCCAATCTGGCCAAAAGCGACTTTCTTTCCCGCATGAGCCATGAAATTCGCACGCCGCTCAACGCGATCATCGGCATGGCGTCCATTGCTGCCTCCGCCGGAGATAACCGGCGGGAAGTTTCGGATTGCCTTGCCAAAATTGGCGTCTCCTCCCGGTTTTTGCTGTCGCTCATTAACGACATTCTGGACATGAGCCGCATCGAAAGCGGAAAGCTGCTGCTCAAAAGTCAATCCTTCTCCCTCAAGGACATGATCTGCAACACCGCCGATATCATTCGTGCCCAAGCGGGGCAGAAGGGCGTGGAGTTTGACTGCGTTCTGTATCCCGGGCTGGGCGAGGGCTACACCGGGGACGAGATGAAGCTCCAGCAGGTGCTGGTGAATATCCTGACCAACGCGGTGAAATTTACAGCCCGGGGCGGAAAGGTGACTTTCTCGGTGGAAGAGGTTAACCGGGGGAAGAGCGACGCCACGCTTCGCTTTGTCGTCCGGGACACCGGGATCGGTATTGATCCGGGCTTTTTACCCCGGGTGTTTGATGCGTTTGCCCAGGAGAGCGGCGGCTCCACCACCGCATACGGCGGTACGGGACTGGGTCTGGCTATTTCAAAAAACATTGTGGATATGATGAACGGACATATCACCGTCCGCTCCATTCCGGAGGTGGGGTCCGAATTCACTGTGGACGTGCGGCTGGGCGCAGGACCGGAGGAGGCCCCCCGAAGGGAGGCTTCCCTTCCGTACAAGGGAATGCGGTGCCTGGTGGTGGACGACGACGACGCTGTGTGCCAAAGCACGGTGCAGATGCTGCGGGAGATGGGCGCCGCCGCCGAGGGCGTGGACAGCGGCCCGCGGGCCATCGCCCGGACAAAAGCACTGCTGGAGTGCCGCGAATGCTTTTCTGCCATTTTTCTGGACTGGAAGATGCCAGAGATGGACGGGGTGGAGACAGCGCGGCGGCTGCGCGCTCTGACAGGGCGGGAAACCATGATTTTCTTGATGACTGCCTACGATTGGGGCAGCATTGAGGAGCAGGCCCGGGCGGCCGGTGTGGACGTGCTGCTGGAAAAGCCGATGTTTCGCTCCACGCTGGAGTCTGCCTTTGTGCGGGCTTCCTCGGGCAAGACGCAGCCCAAGCCCCTGCCCGCTGCCGAGGTCCACAATTTTGAGGGCCGCCGCATTCTGCTGGCGGAGGACCATCCTTTGAATGTTGAAATTGCCGTAAAGCTGCTGGAACGGGTGGGCTTTAAGGTGGATACCGCTGTGAACGGACTGAGAGCGCTGGAGTTGTTTAAAAAATCCCCGGTGGGATATTACGACGCGGTGCTGATGGATATTCGCATGCCGCTGATGGACGGGCTGACTGCCGCCGGTGCGATTCGCGGCATGAACCGGCCGGACGCTGCCCAAACGCCCATTCTGGCCATGACCGCCAACGCCTTTGAGGACGACGTGGAAAAGAGTCTGGCGGCGGGGATGAACGCCCATCTGGCCAAGCCGATCGAGCCGGAGGCGCTGTATCGTGCGCTGCATGGGTTTATCTTTTCGAAGAATGAGAATTTGTAAAGTAAGGTCCCGGCGTGCTGTAACACGCCGGGACCTTTTGCGCGGAACGAATAGAACGGCTTGCACCAGTGCGCCGAGGGGCCGATTGAAAAACGGCGGGTTATCCCAAGATGCCGATGCTCAGCGCGGGAATGAAGGTCAGCAGCATCAGAACGCCGATCATGACCAGTATCATCGGCAGAATTTTGGCTGCGATTTTCGTGACCGGCACATTGGAGATGGCGGAAGCGAAAAACAGATTGCAGCCGTAGGGCGGGGTGATGAAGCCGATGGCCAGGTTTACGGTCATCACAATGCCAAAGTGGATGGGGTCCATCCCGATGCCCGTGACAATGGGGAGCAAAATGGGCGTCAGAATGACACAGGAGGAGATATTGTCGATGAAACAGCCCACAATCAGCAGGAACACGTTGATTACAAGAAGAATCAAAACGGGGTTGCTGATGTTCAGAATGCTGCTGGCAATGCTGGTGGGGACCTGCGACATGGTCAAAAAACGGGCGAAGGCCATGGAGATACCCACCAGGAAGGTGGTCTGCCCGTTAATCAGAACCGTGTCCCGCAGGGCCTCGTAAATCGCCTTTTTATCCAGCTCCTTGTAGACAAACACGCCCACAAGCAGGGAATAGATAATTGCCACCACGGCGGATTCGGTGGGGGTGAAAATGCCGCCGTAAATTCCTCCCAGAATAATCACCGGCACCAGCAGTGCCCAGATGGAGGTGCGCAGGGTGATGAAAAGATTCTTTGCCTCAAACTTCTTTTTGGTGCCGTAATTGTGCTTTTTTGAGGTAAAGTAATTAACGCCCATCAGCACAATGCCGATCATAATGCCGGGAATGATGCCTGCCAAAAACAAATCGGAAATGGAGCACTGGGCAGCCACGCCGTAGATGACGAAGGGAATGCTGGGAGGAATGATTACGCCGATGGTCCCGGCCGCGGCGGCTAATGCGGTGGCATAGGCGGGGTCATAGCCTTCTTTCTTCATCTCGGGAATTGTAATGCCGCCGATGGCGGTCACGGTGGCGGGCGAGGACCCGGACAGGGCTGCGAAGAACATGGACGCAACCACTGTGACCATGCCGGTGCTGCCGGTAATGGAGCCTACCAACGCGTCCGCAAAATCCAGAATTCGTCGCGAGATGCCCCCTGATCGCATCAGGTTTCCGGCAAGAATGAAGAAGGGAATGGCCATCAGGGGGAAGGAGTCCAGCCCGCTGAAGCAGGCGGTGGCAATGGAGGTCAGCCCGATATTTGTAGTGGCGACCATTGTGGTGATGGTTGCGATGCCCAGAGAAACGGCAATCGGCGCGCCGATAATCATCAGGGCAAACATCACGCCAAACAGAATCAGAATCTTGAGAATCATGGATTTTCACCGCCTTCCAGATTCGCCTGCGTCCCGGCTCTGAAGTCGTGAACGCAGTTTTGAAGCAGGCGGAACAGCATGAGGGTCATGCCTGTGGGGATGGAAGCGTAGGGAATCCACATGGGGACGCCGCTGCCGATGGCAATCTGACCTCCGCTTGCCACGCTGAGGGTCAGCTTGAGGGAAAGATAGGCCATGATGCAGACAAACACAATCCAGATAAATGTGGAGAGGATTGTGCAGACTTTTTTTCCTGCCTGAGGAAGCAGCTGGTAGACAACGTCGATATTGACGTGCTTGCGCTCCTTTGTTGCAAAAGACGCGCCGACCCACGTCAGCCAGAGGAACATGTAGCGTGCGATTTCTTCGCTCCAGGGCAGAGGAATTTTCAAAACATACCGGGTAAAAACCTGTGCAAAGACCAGAATGGTTGCCGCGGCCATCAGGATTACCAGGAAAACTTCCTCCAGTTTTGTATTTAAGAATCTTAATACACTCATGAAAGCTTGGCGCTCCTCTCTCTGGGGGAATATCGGGACCAAAGGCCCCGATATCGCTCCCTCGCTGTTTGCTTTGGCAGTTGTGTTTTTACTTGTTGTGTGCTGCGGCCATCTCAATGAGCTCCTGACCGTAATCCGCTGCTGCGGTTTTGTAAACAGAGTCCTCCGCAACCTTCTTAAAGGCAGCCTTTTCCTCGTCGGTCAGAGTGGTGACCTGCACGCCCGCTGCGGCGATTTCGGAGGCAAGATCGGCATTTTCCTTTGTAATCAGCTCCCGCTGGTAGGAGATCGTGGCAGCCGCGGCTTCTTTAATAAGCTCCTGATAGTCGGCGGGCAGGCCGTTAAAGAAGTTGGCCGCGATGGTCAGCGGACAGCTGGTCCAGACGTGCTCGGAAATGGTCATGTACTTCTGCACTTCATAAATGGCGTTATTATAAACCAGCGCGGTGGGGTTTTCCTGCCCATCCACGGTCTTTTGCTGCAAGGCGGTGAACAGTTCGCTGAAGGACATGGGGGTGGGGATAGCGCCCAGCGCCGTGAAATACTCCACGTGCAGGGGGTTGGTCATGGTGCGAATTTTAAGACCCTTTAAATCGTTGGGCGTTTTAATCTCCTGCTTGCTGTTGGTGATGTTGCGGAAGCCCACGTCCGCATAGCCCAGATTGATAATGTTGCAGCCGTCCAGCAGCTTCTGATTCAGATATTCGCCGAAATCTCCGTCCAGCGCCTCGTGGGCCGCATCGATGGAGGTCCACAGATACGGCAGGCCCACCACGCTGAACTCGGGAACGGAGGCGGAAATGGTGCCGTCGTTCAGATAGGCCATCTCCAAATCGCCGATGCGCATGGATTCCATGTTCTCAGACAGGGAGCCCAGCTGGGAGTTGGGATACAGCTCCACGGTGATGTTGCCGCCCGAGCCCTGCTCCAGCATGGCCTTGAATTTTTCAACAGTGGCCGCATGAGAGGGGTGAGACTCCGCCACATCGTACGCAACGCGGATGGTAACCTTGTCGGTGGAGGTGACTTGCGTGTTTACCTCCACGGGAACGGCGGGGGGAGATGACGCACCGCCGCCCGCATCGGAGCCGCCGGAGCTGTTGGTGCCGCCGCAGCCGGAAAGGACGGCAGCGGACATCGCCAGGGAAAGAAGCAAACTAAATGCCTTTTTCATCATAATTCTCCTCACAAATTCCATTACTCATCATGATCGTCAGATACGCCAGCGTATCCGAGATACGGTTATTCACGGGAGTATACGAGCTTTCCGCCCAGATAAGTTTTCTCAACGCCGATATCCTTGATCTTCTCAGGCTCCGTGGCAAAAACGTCCCCATCCAGCAGTACAAAGTCCGCCAGCTTGCCGGGTTCGATGGTGCCTTTGCGGTCTTCCTCATAGGAGACAAAGGCAGCGTTGCGGGTGTACATGGAGACGGCCTCATAAACCGTGACCCGCTCTTCGGGGAACCAACCGTCCGCGGGCCAGCCGTCCATTCCCTTGCGGGTGGTAATTGCGTAAATTCCGTCCATGGGAGCAAAGGACTCACAAGGGGAGTCGGAGCCTGCGGTCAGAATTACGCCGCGGTCAAGCAGGGTTCTCCAGCAGTAGTGGTATTTGGCCCGCTCATGGCCCACCCGGGTTTCTGACCAGCGGACGTTGGTGGACACGAACATGGGCTGAATGTCCACCACCACCGGCAGCTTGGCAACGCGGTCCACCACATCCTGATTCAAAAGGGACATATGTATCATGCGGAAGCACCGGGGATCGTCGCTGGGCCGGTCTGCCCGGGCACGCTCAATCGCGGTGGTGAGCATTTCGGCGGCCTTGTCGCCAATGACATGGGCCCCCACCTGAATGTTCTGGTCGTAGGCCAGCTTTACCTGGCGGTCCAGCTCCTCCTGCGTGTAGTTTGGAACGCCGCAGGTGGAGGGATCATCTTCGTAGGGCTGGGTCAGCAGTGCCGTGCGCCCGCCCATGTTCCCGTCCACATAGAGTTTATAGAAGCCGAATTTCACCATGTCGTCTCCCAGCCCCGTGCGAATGGAGCAGCCCGGCAGCCGGTCAAAGCCCAGAAAGACGCGGGCGCTCAGGCGGCCTTCGTCCGCCAGGTCCTGATAGACACTGGTAAACTCCGGAAGATTGCAGTGGAGGCCCTGAATGGCGTGAACGCCGGTCAGGCCGTGGCGGTTCAGCTCCCGGCAGGCAGCCTCCACCGCGTCCTTGCGGCCATCTTGCGTGGAAAGAGCATCGGGAATCAGGGCGGCGAGATCCGCGCCCGCCGCATCCAGCAACGTGCCGGTAGGCTGGCCGTCGGGCCGGAACTCCACCGTGCCATCCACCTTGGGCTGGAAACCGGGGCCGATTCCGCCGGCCTTCAGCGCAAGAGAATTGGCTACGTTCACATGGAGACAGTAGCGTGTGATCAGCAGGGGATGGTCGGGACAGGCCCGGTCCAGCTCCTCCTTGGAGGGCAGGGCCTTGCGGTCGGTAAATTTCTCATGGTCAAAACCCACGCCGAGAATCCACTGTCCCGCAGGCGTTTCCTGTGCCCGCTGGTGAATCAGCTCCAAAAGCTGCTCAAAGGACTCCGCTTTCTTGAGATTCAGCTTCAGCCGATCCCGGGCATAGGCAAACAGGTGCTGGTGGGTGTCGATCATGCCGGGCAGCACGGTGGCTCCGGCCAAATCCACGACGTTTCCGCCGGATAGCCTCCGTGCCTCCGCCTCCGTGCCGCAGTATAAAAATTTGCCGTCATCCACCACAAAGGCATCGCAGCGGTCGCCCTCTGCCCGCATGGTGTAAATCGTTCCGTTGACATAGGCTGTGGCCATACTTCTCCTCCCTCTTCATCCGGGCGACACGAAAGCGGGTCGCCCGCGCCTGCGCAGTTGAGCGTGGTCACTTGTCTGGGAAATTCTGAAAATCCACGGTTGCAATTTAGCTGATTACATTATTACATTTTTTGGCGGATTGCACCACAACCAATTGGTAAGGTTTGACCCATCCAAATGTCGGTCAATCTTCACAAAGAAGCGAATGAAATCTGCCGTATCCACAGAGAACTTGATAATAGCCCCGCAGTTCCCGGCAAATTTCGGGCTTGTCGCAGTCTACGTGCAGTTGGTGGCGGGGCAGGGAGAGCAGCTTGGCTTCCCCGGAGACGACCAGCAGGTTTTCCTTACCCACAGCGCGGAGTACCCGGGCGCTGAACTGGTGGTTCCCACGCCCCAAAAGAAAACCCTGCCCGCCGATGGGCGAGACGATAATTTTCAGCCTGCCCGTCTGAGCGTAAGACCAAAGGCGCTCTTCCGTCAAGTCTTTTTCAACCAATGCTCCGTCTCGAATTATATCCACACCCAAAAGCTCATACTCCAATCCCAGCAGGCGGGAAATGCACTTGGCGGTGGAGCCGGAACCCACGGCATAAAAAGCGTCCGGGTCCATGTGGTCCCTGAGGTAAAGGGCCGCGCCCCGGAGCTGGTCCTCTTCGGAGGAAAAGCCCCCCTGCTTCATGGATTGCAGTGCGTCCGGCTGATCCGGCACCAGCATGGAGCCAAACAGAGCGGCCCGGACGCTGCCTGTGCGGTAGGCGTCCTCGTCCAGGTCCACCACCTCCCGGGAAAGCATGGACATGGGAAGGCCCTGTGCGATTTTGGCGGCAACGGCCCCGGCGAATTCCGGATGCAGCGCAAACACGGCGGATTGAATTTTCACGCCTGCGGGAATGCCAAGAACAGGGAAACTGTTTCCCACGGCCTCGCAGATGTTGCGGGCCGTTCCGTCGCCGCCTGCGAACAAAAGCAGGGCGGCGCCCTTTTCCCGAATTGCTGCCGCTGCGGCAATTGTGTCGGCCGGGGTGGTGGGCGCATCAGCCCGGTAAACCACCTCGTACCGAAGGCTCAGCTTTCGGCACAGGTCTTCGCCCATAGGGCCGGACGCCGTCCGAATCAACAACCTTTCGCGGTACGGGACCAAAAGCCGCATGGCCCGCTCTGCTTTTTCCGCAGACTCGGGCACCGCTCCTTTGGCCCGGGCGGCGGCGAGAACGCGCTCACCGTCGGTTCCTTTTAAGGCGACCTTGCCGCCCATGCCCGCAATGGGATTGACAATCAGACCCAGCGCCTTAGCGTCCGCCATGCTGCCTTTGGTATGCCCGCCACGTCACAGCCAACTGATCCACCGAGTCCACAGTGTCCTTCTCCAAAGGGGAAATAGGACCGTTGTGCGGGGCCGTGAGAACAATTTCAGGTGTGGTGTACGCCTCGTCGCTGATCTTTTTCAGCGCGGAAATATATTCGTCGATGTCATCCTTGGAATAGGATTCCGTGGGCTCCGGCGTGTAGGGCTCGGGCACTACAAGGGGATGATGGCTGGGGAAGAAGCGCTGGAAGCCAAAGTCCAGCATGTGGCGGTTCACATGCTCCGCGCCTACGCCGGTTTCCTCCAGCAGCTTTTCAAAGCTGTACCGCACCTGCTCCAGACGGTTGGGAGCCTCCTCCGCCCAAGGCATGGTGATGCCCCGCACCTCGCCCAACAGGCGCTTCATCATGTAGTTGTTGTTCAGGATCGCAGTCTCGCCCACGGCCTTCAGCCCATCGCGTCCCAGGCTCATTACCCAGGAATAGGCCCGGAGCACCGCAGCCAGAGAGCCTTGGAATTGGCGGACCTTCCCAATGGAGGAGGGGCCGTCATAATCCGTGTAATAGCGCTGTCCGTCAAAGCGGACGCGGGGACGGGGCAGGTATTTTTCAAGCTCTGCGCTCACGCACTGGGCGGCACAGCCGGGGCCCATGCAGCCGTGGGGAGAGGAAAAGGCCTTGTGGAGGTTGAAGTGGCACATATCCGCTCCCAGCTCCTTGGCCCGGACCAGACCGAACAGGCCGTTGTAGTCCGCCATGTCGCACACGCACAGTCCTCCTGCCTCGTGGACCACGTCCACAAACTGGCGAACAATGGGGTTAAATACGCCGGTGTCCTCGGGATTGGTGATAAAAATGCCCGCCGTCTTTTCAGAAACCACGGCCTTTAGGTTTTCAAGGCTGGGATAGCCGCTGTCGTCGGGATAAAGGCTGATGACCTCAAAGCCTTTGGTGGCAGGCGCGGCACCGTTCAGTGGGTGGGAAAGGATGGTGGTGATAATCTGGTTGCGCTGTGTCTCCTCGCCCCGGTCACGGAAATATTGCTTTAAAACCGCCGCGTTGGCAAAGATGCCCTGCCCACCGCCGCCGGCCTGAAAGGAGACAGCATCCAGCCCGGAAATTTCCTTCATGATCTGCTCAAACTCATAAATGATTTTTAAGATGCCCTGAACAGTATCGTCCTCCTGATAAGGGTGCAGTTCCGCAAACTTGGGTGAGCGGACGAACTGTTCATTGATTTTGGGACTGTATTTCATGGTACAGGTGCCAAGACCGATGTCGATGTTGATATCCTGACCAATCGTCTCCTGAGAAAGGCGCAGGTAGTGGCGAAGCACCTGGGGCTGCGCCATTTCCGGCAGGGCGGGCTTTTGCGTCCGCCGCAGTGTGGTGGGCAGCAGCCCTTTTCCGGAGGAAACCCCGGCCTCGCCGGATACGTCCGGCAGCAAAATGCCGCGGCTGCCGGGGACGCTCTGCTCGAAAATAATGGGCTCATCCCACTGTGCTTCGTGGAAATTCCGCAGTTTTGAATAAGACACGTCGGTTCCTCCTTACAGAATCTTTTTAAGCGCGTCCGCCAGCGCGTCGATGTCGGAAAGCTCGGTTTTCTCCGTGACGCACACCAGCATGGACTGCCCCAGCTCCGGCAGCTCCCGGCTCAGGTCATAGCCGCCGAAAATTCCCGCGCCCAGAAGCGCCCGGTTGATTTCGGATACGGTTTTTCCGCAGCCGTCGAAATTTACCACCAGCTCCATAAAGCTGCGGCTTTCGGCATAGGGGAACCGCACGCCCTTCAAAGAGGAAAGGGTTCTCTGGGCGTAATCGCTTTTACACAGAATGTTTTCCCCCAGCTCCCGCATCCCCTCCGGCCCCATCACGGCCAGATACACCGCGGCGGTTACAGCCCACAGGCCCACGCACGTGCCTAAGTACTCCACGGCCTTTTCCCGGACATAGTAGCTGGTGCGCTCGGGCAGGGCACGGGCATAGCCGAACTGGCCCTTGGAGTTTTGGAAGATGCTGTACAGGTGGTGGGGGTAGTTCATGACGTACTTTTCTTCCTGCCGTGTGGCCAGATAGCCGCCAAGTCCCCCGCCGTAGCTCATGTGGATGCCAAGGGGCTGAATGTCGCCGCAGGCGATGTCCGCGCCGTAATCCGCCGGGGGCAAGGCCACACCCAGCGTAGAGGGGTCGGCGTAGACAATGTACTCTGCGCCCACAGAGTGGGCCAGTTTGCCGATTTCCCCGCACTGTTCTTCAAAGAAGCCCAAGAAGGCCGGGTTCTGGATAAAAATGCAGGCCACGCCGTCGTGAAGCTTGCTCTTGAGGTCCTCCAAATCCAGCTGCCCGTCTGGGCGGGCGGCGACCTTCACCAGATTTATGCCCTCGCAGTAGCAGGAAAGCTGCGAATACAGGCCGGGGTTCATGGCCGCGGGAACCAGAACAGTGCTCCGGCCATTAATCCGGTGGGCCATCATGACGGCGGTGGAGGCTGCCTGCCCGCCGTCGTAGGTGGGAAAGCCCACCACGTCCATATTCAGCAGCTCGCCCATCATACTGGTAAACTCAAAAAAGGTCTGGAGCTTGCCGTGGTCGGCGTAGGTATCGCCGCTGTAAGCAGTGAGGAACTCCGATCGGCCGTTGATTTCGTCACACACGGCGGGAACGTGGTGGTTGTAGCAGCCCGCGCCCAAAAAGCTGATGTTTTCGTCGCAAGAGCTGCTTTTGTCGAGAATGCCGTTCACGTGCTTTTTTAGGGCCATCTCGGAGACGAAAGGCTCCGGCAGGTTCAAAGGCTGCTTCATCCGAACCTCGTCCGGAATAAAGGAATAGAGCGCTTCCACAGATTCTGCGCCGACGAAGTCCAGCATCTCCCTGCGCACAGCCTTGTTGCTGTTGGGGATGTATGGATACTGCATCATGTTGTCTGCCTCCTAATCGGTCTGCGGCCAATCGCCGCGTTTTAAGGGACGGAATTAAAACCGTGTACCTGAAATCCGCCGTCTGGCTCAGGCGTGAAGAATATCAAACGTCTCGGGCAGAGTGCTACCGCCGTCGATGACCATTTCCGTGCCGGTGATGTATTTGGCCTCGTCGGACGCGAGGAAAGCAACCAGATCGCCGATTTCCTCAATGTCGCACAGCCGCTTGAGCGGAATGAAGCCCGCCATATCCCGCAGCGCGCTCTCCGGGTCTTCGGGGCGGCTGTCGGCGGCCACCTGCTCCACCTTGGGCGTGCGGACCCAGCCGGGGAGCACGGCGTTGACGGTGATGCCATAGGGGCCGGCCTCATAGGCCAGCGCCTTGGTAAAGGACAGCACCGCGCCCTTCGTCATGGAGTAGGTGGTCTGGCCCTCGTCCACCACCTTCACGCCGGTGACGGAGGAGGTGTTGATAATGCGGCCGTACTTTGCCTTCAGCATATAGGGATATACCGCGCGGGCCATGTTCCACACGCCGATGATGTTCACGCCAAAAATAAAGTCGCGGGTCTTCGTGTCCAGTTCCTCGAACCGGACGCGGCGGTTCACACCCGCATTATTGAAAAGAATGTCAATCCTGCCGTATTCGGCGGCAACCTCGTCCACCGCCCGCTGCACGTCTTCTAGATTGCTGACGTCCACGCGTTTTGCCGCGGCCTGATACCCCATGCCGCGAATTTCCTCCGCGGCGGCTTCCACAGATTCTGCAAAATCCATGAGAATTACGGTAGCGCCGTGCTTGGCAAGCACCTTGGCGCTTCCGTTGCCAATTCCCTGCGCGGCGCCGGTGACAATGGCAATTCTGTTGTCCAGCTTTCCCATAGTTGTTCTCTCCTTAAAAAAGTCTGAGTTCCAAGCGCAATGTAATATTACGGTTTCGGAATTGCTCCCATTATATCGGGGCTTTCCCTGCTTGTATCCGACCAAGCGGCACAAACTAAAGCAACCAAACTTTTGAAAGAAACGAAAGCCCCGGGCCGTAAGCAAACGGCCCGGGACTTTTTTTTCGCAAAACCGCAGAAAAAGGTTCACAGGGAAATATTGTAGGCAGCCGCTCACGAGCCACGTTTTTACAAAAGGCCGCGCACAATCTGCGACAGGCGGCGTATGCCGTTTTCCATCTCGCTCATAGAGAGATATCCGTAGGTCAGCCGCAGATGGGAGGTATAGAGCGGGTCATAAATACTGCCGGGGGGTACCAACAACTTTTCCTTTAAAGCCAGATTGAAGACCCGTTCGGCGGAAAGCTGATGCTTCAGCTTTACCCACACAAAAAAACCACCGGTGGGCCGGTTCCACTCCGCCAGATCGCCGAAGAATTCTTCCAGCAGGCGCAGCATAAAGTCCCGTCGCTCCCGGAGCTGCGCTCTGGTGACGTTGATGCCCTCGTAATAAAGGCCACTGTTCAAAAGCTCCTCCGTCACCTGCTGCGTGAGAACGCTGACGCCGTAGTCCATCTGCATTTTGATGTCCGCAAGCCGGTCCACCACCGGCTCCGGCCCCACCAGCCAGCCCAGCCGCAGCCCGGGGGAGAAGCATTTGGACAGACTTCCGATATACACCACGCCGCCGCTTTTATCCAGCGCCTTTAGGGGCGGCGGAGGCGGGGCGTCCAGCCACAAATCGCAGAATACGTCGTCTTCAATAATGGGCATATGCTGCTCCGCGCAGTATTTCAGCACCTCCAGCCGCCGTTCCTCGGGCATGACGATTCCCGTGGGGTTTTGAAACGTGGGAATGGTATACAGGAGGGAGCACACCCCCTCCCGGGGCTGATTGTGTATCATCCACGGCAAAATCCCGTCTTTGTCCATGGGCACGCCCGTCAGCGTGGCCCCGGCTGACTGGAGAATATTCAGGGACTTGAGATAAGAGGGAGACTCCATATACACAGCGGAGCGGGGCTGAACAATCCCGCTGGCAATCAACTGAAGCGCCTGAAGCGCGCCGGAGACAATTAAAATACAGGAAATGGGGACGCTGATGCCGCTGCGCTTCAGGTGCTCCTGCACCGCAAGGCGCAGGCCCGGCATCCCCAGGGGGTCCGGATAATTCATAAAGAGCTTGCGCTCCGACAGGCTGGCCAGCGCCTTTTTTGCCAAATCCATCTGCACCAGTTCCGGGGAAAGCTCTCCCGTGCTCAGGCGGACGATACCTTCCTCAAATTCCAAATGGTTAATGGTCTGGACAGTGGGAATGTTGGAGCGAAAGCTCCCCGCCGTAATATATCGCTTCCAGTTGGGGGACTTGGCGTGCATCAGCGCGGCCCAACTGTCGCTGGCAATCCGGGTGCCGCCGCCATAGTGCCGCTCGATCAGGCCCATGGCGGCCAGCTCGTCCATGGCCTCCACAATGGTGCTGCGGTTTACGCCGAAACGCTCGGAAAGCCGCCGCTGAGAGGGAATGCTCTGACCACTTACCCACTCCCCGCGCGAAATTTTCCCGCTGAAATAGCTGACAATCTGGCTGTACAGCGGGACGCCGGAGGATCGGTCCGGCGTCCAGTTAATCAAAATGGGCTTGTCCTGATTTTCGTGTATGTCAGACATATGACACCGCTCCCTTTCTGCAAACGCGAGCCGGAACGCCCGGCGGCAGTTCTCCGGATCGGAGTTTTCCGCTTCGATATGTTTTGCTCATCTTAGCAGAGGAGTGCGGGAAAAGCAAGAAGTGCCTTTCTCCTTAAAGGAGAAAGGCACTTCTCGTCAATAATGACGTATTGTCGCACAGCCACGCTGTGACTGCGACAGTCATCTGCTGATTTCTCTCTATATCTATGTCAACAGAATTGCGTCAAAATTCTTACTGCAAGAAGCTGCTTTATCTCTGGACGCGACCGGAAACGTTCCCGCTGGCCAGATTTTCCACTTCGGAAATGGAAACAAGGTTGAAATCATGCTCGATGGTGTGCTTCAGGCAGGAAGCTGCAATGGCAAAGTCAATGGCCTTCTGGCTTTCATAGCCGTTCATCAGCGCATAGATCAGTCCGCCGCCAAAGCTGTCGCCGCCGCCCACGCGATCCACGATATCAATGCGATAGGTATGGGAAAAGACGGCTTTACCGTCGCTGTACAGCATGCCGGCCCAGTCGTTCACGGAAGCGGAGATGCTCCCCCGCAAAGTGATGGCGACCTTCTTGAAGCCAAACCGTTCGCTCAGTTGCTTGGCCACACTGATGTAGCCCTCGTGGCTGATCTTGCCGGTATTCAAATCGGTGTCCGCGGCGGCGATACCGAATATATCCTTGGCGTCCTCTTCGTTGGCAATGCAGACATCCACATAGGGCATCAGCCTGCCCATCGTCTCGCCGGCCTGCTCCCCGCTCCACAGTTTTTTACGGAAGTTCAGATCGCAGCTGACGGTGATGCCCAGCTTTTTCGCGGCCTTGCATGCTTCCATGCAGATTTCAGGCAGGTTGCCGCCCAGGGCCGGTGTAATCCCGGTAAAGTGGAACCAATCAACGCCCCGGAAAATACTGTTCCAATCAAAATCACAGGGCTGTGCCTGAGAAATAGCAGAGCTGGCGCGGTCATAGATGACCTTGGAGGGGCGCTGAGAAGCGCCCTTCTCCACGAAATAGATGCCCAGACGGTCGCCACCGCGCGTAATCATGCTGGTATCAACACCATAGCGGCGCAGTTCATTGATGGCGCACTGGCCGATCTCGTGGGCAGGGACCTTGGTTACGAATGCGGCATCAACGCCATAGTTGGCCAGAGACACAGCCACGTTGGCCTCACCGCCGGCATAGGTGGCCTCAAATTTTTCGGACTGGACAAAGCGCTGATACCCTTCCGGGTTCAGGCGCATCATAATCTCACCGAAGGTAACAATTTTCATAGCGATGCACTCCTTTTTCAAACAAGAAATTGGTGTCCTCAGGCGTTGTGTGCAATTTCCACCAGCTGCCGTGCCACCTCAGTAATCTTCTGATACTCACCCGCTTCAATCCAGGCCTTGTTGGCCAGATTCCCGCCGACACCGGCGCCGGATACGCCGACCTTTAGGAAATCAGCAAAATTCTTTTCACTGATACCGCCCACGGCCAGCAGCTTGATGTGGCTCAAAGGGGCGCGGATAGCCTTGATGTAATCCACGCCCAAATTTGAAGCGGGGAACAGTTTTACATACGCTGCGCCGCACTCGTGTGCATACTCGACCTCGGTGGGAGTCATGGCGCCGGGCATTGCCACCATTCCCAGCTCCACCGTGCGGCGGATGACATCGGCATTGGTGTTGGGGGCAATGGTATAGCTGCCGCCCGCCTGCGCGGTCAGCTCGACCTGCTTTACGGTTAAAACCGTGCCGGAGCCAACCAGCATTTTGCCTGCGTACTTTTTGGCGATGGCAGCAATGCAATTGGCGGTTTCCTCGTCGGAAGAGGGGTCCTTCGGATTGAAGGGGACTTCCATCAGACGGATGCCGCCCTCGTAGAGCGCATCTGCCACCTTCATGCACTGCTCTGCTTTGATGCCGCGGACAATGGCAATGACTTTTTCTTGATCGACCTGTTCTTTGATTTCTGCAATCGTCATAATAATCCTCCTGTATTGTTCGTCATAAAATATCCGTTGTTATAAAAAACGGAAGTAATATCTGTATGGGCCTTCTTCCGGAAAACTGAGAGTTAAGGCAAAAGGATGCGTGGAAGCGCTGCGGGAGCAGAAATTTGCGGCAAGAGAAAAGGCCGCTTTACAGCGGCCTTTCCCTCAGCAAAGGACTTAACGAGACACAGAATGTGCCTCCGCCGCAGCGCTTCTTAATGTAGGTGATTTAGAAAGAGATTACAGGTTCTCCAGCTTCTTCATATCCATGACAGCACCCTCTGCTCCGGAGCCTGCCAGCTTGCAGTACAGGCTCAGCCAGCCACGGGTGAACTTGGGCGCGGGGGCCTTCCACGCAGCCTTTCGAGCGGCCAGCTCCTCGTCGTTAACCAGAACGTTCAGAGAACGCTCCTCGACATCAATGGCAATGCGGTCGCCGTCACGGACCAGAGCAATGGTGCCGCCCTCAGAAGCCTCGGGAGAGATATGACCGACAAAGCAGCCGTTGTTGGTGCCGGAGAATCGACCGTCGGTGATTAGAGCAGTGGTTTTTGAAAGCCCTCGGCCATAGAGATACTTCATAGCCTTGTACATTTCGCGCATGCCGGGGCCGCCCTTGGGGCCCTCGTAACGAATCACCACGACATGTCCATCGCGAACCTTGCCGGCCAGAATCGCCTCCTCGGCGTCTTCCTCAGAATCGAAGCAAATGGCCTCGCCCTGGAAGTGATGCAGGCTCTTGTCAAAGGCGCCGGGCTTGGTAATGCCGGTGTTGGCAGCCAGGTTGCCTCGCAGAACTGCGACGCCGCCGGTGAAACCAAAGGGATTGTCAAGGGTGCGGATGGTGCGACCGGTATCGGGATAGAGATACTTGTGGGATGCGATATTTTCGCCAATTGTATGTGCGGTAACAGTCATCTGGTCGTAATCGAGATGCTCGCGGGTGAGATTTTGCATCATGCGCATCACGCCGCCGTCCTTGAAGAAATCAATGACATTGTAGTTGCAGGAGGGATTCATTTTCGCGATCTGCGGAGTGGTGCGGGAGAGGGCGTCGAACTCGGCCAGAACGTCGATATCCAGCTCGGCCTCATGAGCGACAGCGATCAGGTGCATAACGGCATTGGTAGAGCCGCTCATGGCCATGCAGGCCTTAATGGCGTTGCGGATGCTGCCGTTGGTAATGATCTTGCGGGAGGTAATCTCTTTTTCAACCAGCTCCATGATCCTGATGCCGGTTTCCTCTGCCAGAGCAAGGCGGCGGGCAGAGGTGGCGGGCGCTAAGCTGGCGTCAGGGAGGGTCATACCCAAAGCCTCAGACAGAGAGCACATGGTGTTGGCAGTGCCCAGATAGGAGCAGGAACCGCATCCGGGGCAGGCGGTGTCTTCCAGAGAGACGTATTCTTCCTCGGTGATCTTGCCGGCAGAAAGCATGCCGTAGGCCTCGGTGCTGGAGGTCTGATCGGATTCGCGGCCGTCAAACACCTTGCCGCCCTCCATGGGACCGCCGGGCAGCACGATGCAGGGGATATCCAGACGGGCGGCTGCCATCAGCATGCCGGGAACAATTTTATCGCAGGAGCCCAGCAGGACCAGTGCATCAAACTGATTGATCTGCGCCATGGACTCAATAGAGTTGGCAATGAGTTCGCGATGGGGAAGAATGTAATGCATACCGACATGGCCGTTTGCCATGCCGTCGCAGCCGCCGATTACGCCGAACTCCACAGGGGTGCCGCCGGCACGGTAAATGCCGTCACGGACGCGCTGAGCGACCTGGCGCAGGTTGAAATGGCCGGGGACGGACTCGCTCCACGAGTTTGCAATACCAATGACAGGACGGGCCAGATCGTCTGAGGTGAAGCCCATCGATTTGTAGGTGGCCCGGTAATATTGATTGCCAAGACCGGTTAAATATTTTTTGCTGCGTTCCATAAGAGTTCTCCTTATAAATGTGTCAATTTCAAAAGCGGGACGAAGCCCGGAATTTTCAAACTTAATTTAATCAAGATAAAAAAATCAATTTTCCATTGGGGGAAGCTGCTGCGCATACTGCTGAATGACGGGCAAAAGCTCGGTAAACCGTTTGCTGAGTGCGTCGACGCTTTCCTGCGACAGTCCGACACAGATTGCGTCGTTGGCCAGATGTATTTTGGCAATGCCGATAGAGGCGTTATTGTCAAAAGACAAATTCAAAACGGCGTTTAGGGGTACGCTTTCCATACGAGTGCGCGAGAATGAACGCATCTGGGCCATCATAATGCGTTTATTGGTAACTGCATAGGCGAAATTGCGCTGGTGAGCGGACATGCTGTGGAATCGATGCAGGCCAATGAAAGTCAGGAAGGCAAATTCATCTTCATCCATGGCCTGCTCCACCAGGCGAAAGCTGTTGGTGCCCCATGCCCGGTTCAGGCCCTTGCCGAAGCCATGGGTGCAACTGTATGCATACAGATCCTCCGCTTTTTTCAAATGAACCCCCTGTTCCATAGGAAATGCCTCCTTACCTTATCATTTTTTCATGACTGGCCCGGCATTTGCCGGGCCAGTCTGATTACGAAAGAACGGCTTCATACAAAGCCATGGGAATCAACCCTTAGCAGGGTTCAAAAGATCCATGATTTCGGAACCGGTATCCTGAGCAACCATATCCCGAATGTGGGCGGTCTTGGCAACAAACTCGGCCTTAGCCTCATCGGTCAGGTAAGTGACCTCGATGCCGTAATCGTCAATGCAGGACTGCAGGTTATCGGCAGCGGCCTGACGGTTGATGGACTTCTCCTCTTCGCCGAAGGCCTTTGCAGCCTCGGTCAGGATAGCCTGGGTGTCAGCATCGTAGGTGTCCCAGATCTTCTTGGACATGTCGAACAGGAAGGGGCTATAAATGTGGTTGGACATGGTAATGTACTTCTGGACTTCCTGGAACTGATAGCTGTAGAAGTTTGCAATGGGGTTCTCCTCGCCGTCAACAGTGCCCTGCTCCAAAGCGGTGTACAGCTCGGAAGAAGACATCGGAGTGGCAGCAGCGCCCAGGCTGTTCCACAGCTCCTGATGGAACTTGTTTTCCATGGTACGGATCTTCAGACCGGCAACGTCGGCAACAGAAGCAACAGCGTGCTTGCTGTTGGTCAGCTCACGGAAACCGTTTTCGTTCCATGCAAGATTGATGATGCCCTTGTCAGCCAGCTTGGCATTCAGGTAGTCACCAACTACGGAAGCCAGAATCTTGTCAGCCTCGGCTTCGTCATTGAACAGGAAGGGGATGTCGAAGATACCCAGCTCGGGAACATAGCCCACCAGGGGGGCGGTAGAGGTGTTGTTGATTTCCAACTGGCCTGCAACGACCATCTCCGTGGCGGTGGTATCGTCGCCCAGCTGCGCGCCGGAGTAAACCTCAACACCGATGTTGCCCTTGGAGTTGTTCTCAACCATGGGGGCGAACACAGACAACTGCGCCTTGACGCCGGGAGAGGTCTCGCCGGCACCGTTGGAAACCTTCACAACGATGGGGTTGCTTTTGCCCTGCGTCTCGGCGGAGGAGCCGTAGGGGCCAACCTCGGTGCTTTCACCAGTGGTGGGGGTGGTGCCGGAGGTGGAGGCGCCGGAGCTGCCGGCAGGGACCTTGGTTGCGGCCAGACCGCAACCGGCCAGAGATGCAGCCATGGACAGAGCCAGCAGCAGTGCAAGAACATTCTTTTTCATGGTATTTCCTCCTAAGTAAAATATTGATGAACGGGAGATTAGAAACCCCGCGCATTTCAAAAGGGAGAGATCAGCCTAGGTTATTGGGCACGAACAGGATCAGCTCGGGGAACATGGTAATGCCCAGCAGCACCAGATACATCACGCCGACGAAGGGCAGGCTGGCCTTAATCAGATCAGCCAGCTTGACCTTGGACAGGGACACGGCGCAGTACAGCACGTTGCCGACGGGGGGAGTGGCCAGACCAATGCACAGGTTGGCGACCATGACAACACCGAAGTAAACGGGGTCCAGGCCAAAGCCTTTGGCGATAGGCAGCAGAATTGGAGTCAGGATCATGATAGCGGGTCCGGAGTCCATGACGCAGCCGACCAGAATGAGCAGCAGGTTCACCAGCAGCATAAAGGTCACAGGACTGTTGGTCATGGAGAGAATGACTTTCGCCAGAAGTTGGGGAATCGCGCAGGTGGTGACCATGTAAGCGGCAACCTGAGCAGAACCGACAACAAACATCATGACGGCGGTGGACTTCATGGCGTTGATCATCAGGTTGGGCCATTCGTTAAACTTGAATTCACGATACACAAAGCCCGAGACGATCAGTGCGTACAGAACAGCCAGAGCGGCAGTTTCGGTAGCGGTAGCAATGCCGGTGGTAATGCACAGAATGATAAACGCGGGAAGGCAGATTGCAAAGAAAGCTTCTTTGGCTGCCTTGAAAATGCCGAACAGGCTGGTCTTGGGGCCAACAGGATAGTTGCGCTTACGGACATGGAAGAACCATGCGACCATGAGGCCGATGCCGATCAAGATGCCGGGGACGATGCCGCCTAGGAACAGAGCGGAAACGGAGACCTCGGCGCAGACACCGTAGAAGATCATCTGGGTGGACGGGGGAATGATGGGGCCAATGCAGCCGGCGGCGCAGATGATGCCGGCGGACTTGGGCTTATCATAGCCAGCGCCTTCCATGATCGGGAGCATCATGGAACCGACTGCGGTGGTATCAGCCACTGCGGAGCCGGACACGCCTGCGAAAATCATGGAAGCCAGAATGCCCACATAACCCAGACCACCTTTGAAGCGGCCCAGCACAGAGTAAGCGAAATCAACGATACGGCGGGAAATGCCGCCGCGGGTCATGATCTCACCGGCAATCATGAAGAAGGGAATGGCCAGCAGGGGGACGCTGTCAGTGCCGTTGACAAATTTTTGGGCCAGCGCGAAAAAGGACCATGAGGAGGGACGGCTCAGGGACTGGGTGAGCATCATGAAAAAGCCGGTGCCCACCAGAGAGAAAGCGATGGGAGCGCCAATGATAACCAGACCAAAAAGGGCGATCAAAAATACAGCTAACATTCTTATTCAGCCTCCGTATCTGCAGTTTCCAGCGCCTCGCCGCTGAGAGTGATGATTTTTGAAAGCTTTACCAGAGTCTGGATAAACATATAGCCAAAACCGATGGGGGCGCAGAGATAAACAGCACCCTTGGGAATGCGGAGCGCAGAAGTCAGCATGGGCCATGTCCCCTGCACCAGTTCAATGCCGCCCATAAACAGGATGGCAAGCATCGCCAGCACCAGCAGCAGGGCGATGATCTCCAGGATCTTACGAGGAATTCCGTGGAACATTTCAACAACGAAGTCCATTCGCATATGCTCGCCGTGGAGCGCGGTATCATTTGCCAGTATTGCGCCAAGGAAAGTGACCCAGATGAATAGGAAACGGCAGGCCTCCTCGGACCAGGAAAGACCGGAATTGAAGACATAACGCAGGATCACGTTCATGATTACCAAACCGGTCATCAAGGTACCGGCGCCAATCAAAACAACCTTGATAAATGCCATCAGCCCATTGTTGATTTTTTTTAAAACACTCATAATTTACTTGAAACCCTTTCTTTTTAGTTTATGACAGCCGCAAAAGCGGCGGATCACCGGGAAAAGTGCGGTTGCTTTTAGTCGGCGGCGTCGATTAGCTGCTGTACGGCTGACTGACTGCATAGAAATGCGGGCTGGCCATTTACCGCAACACCGCAGCGGTGTCCTTCCAGAGGGAAGAAAGCATAGGTCATTTTCAGAGACTCATCCATCTGCCCAGTTTGCATGACCATCTCAAGCAGCGGTTCGCCCTCCGTGGGACCGTTCCATTCACCCAGAAGGGAGATGCGATTCAGGGCGGCATAAACGCCGTTTTGAAATTCCTCAAGAGATTGCTTCGCATCATTCCGCGTTACATCCAGCGCGGGAGCGGTTCCGGAAATCCGATAAATATCATTTCCAATCTGCAAGGAGGAGAGATCTCCCATGGATACCTCCACCAGATTTTGTCCCACAACCTCCAGCGCGGTATCATAAAAGAAACAGAGGTTGGCGGTGGGCACCAGCAGCACAAGACCGCTGTCCTCACACAAAACGTAGGTCTCAGTGCCCACCTGCTTTCCCACCCGGATCACAGCGGAGGTGCCGTCCTGATAAGTCAGCGTGAAGCGGTTGCTACGATCTGACAGCGCATAGCTTGATAACTCGTCCGGTTGGGGAATGACATCCACGCCGGCCAATGCACCCAGCGGCATCAAAATCTCATTTCGTGCCTGATTCATTCCTAAAATCAGCGAATAAGGCGCCGTCATGGAGAGGATCACGGAGCTGCTGTCCTTGGAATCCGAGGATGCATGAACCTCATAGGCAAGAACTCCGTTCCGCTGTACAGAGAGACTGCGCAGGGCGCCGATGCGCTCTTCGTCCAGAGAGGGATACAAGCTCAGGTCAAAAAAGTGATCTACATTGTCCAGAAGCGCCTGCGCATATGTACGATCCATGACAAACACCCGCGCATCGCCGCTGAGACAGGCGTAATATCCTTCACCGTCCGGGGTGGCATTGCCCACACGGAAAAGAGCGCCGTCTTGCTCTGCATCCTGCAACAAAATTTCCGCCTGAGGCGCTGTCAGTCCATACTGGGGGTCAGAGGCATCTGCTCCGTCCAACAGGCGCTTCATCGGCAACTGGTACACGGTGTTGAAGAAGTCCAATATCGCTTCAGCATCGGCGTCCAGTTGAATGTCCCCTTGCGCATAGCAGGTTCCGTTGACAGAGGCGAGCACCACGCTGCCTGTGCTGTTTTCCAGATTGGCCAACACCACATTTTCCGGTGAAGCGTAGGAAGTAAAGTAGTACGTGGGGTCTTGGTCGGCTGCCGCCTCACCGCGACCTGCATAGGTCAGCAGAAGCGTGCCCGCAATACAGACCATCAGAGCCGAAATCAGCCCAAACAATGTTTTTTTGGTCGCTTTCATGAGTGCCTCCTTTTCAGGAACACCCAAAGACCTGTCAGCATCAAACTCAGGGGCAGCAGGACCACGAAGAATGCTCCAAACAGGATGATTGTGGTCCTTGAAAGGGATAAGCTGTCAGCTGTCAGGTTTTTTGTCGGGATATTCAGTGTTACCTTATTGTCCGTCATCTGGGAGAGGACTTGCAGCACAAGGTCCGCATTGCCGAGACTTTCGGTTTTGAGGTAGCTCTCCTGATAAAAGCCCGTGCAGGCTGCGGCGAATACATACTGCGTATCATTTTCGCCGTCACGATTGGTAAAGCTGCGCTCGCCGGTGGCAGCCACGGTAAAGGGACCCGATGCATCCTCCGCGCTTTGCGTCAGCGAACTCATGGATGAAAACTCCTTGGAATAGGAAGCGGAGGTGGAGCGCAGCACTGCGTTGGTAATGCTGGCGTTGGCGTTGCTCAGTTCCAATGCCCGGCACTCCGGCAGTACCAAATAGGTAGAATGCTCGGAGAAATAGACATTAATCATGCTGACCCCGAAATTTGGAATGATGTTCAGAGGGCTGTCCATTTGCTGCCGGGGCTCGAGCACGACTTGATCTGTGACAGCGATGCCCCAGTCAGCCAAATAGCCGTCCAGATTGGGCAGAGTGTTTATTTCCGGATCACGGAATACACACAGATTACCGCCCCGGTCCATGAACGCATCCAAAATTTCCAACTCTGCTTCAGAGAAATCACGCTTTGCGCCAGTAATGATGATTGCCTCAACAGTTTCGTCGAGTTCATCTACGCCCAACACCACCTGAGACACTTTGTAGTTGCTGTTTGCCACCAGGTTCCGCAGCGTCTCGCTGTCATCTTCGGAATGCCCTGCGGTAAAGGCGACGCCGGGGCAATCCTGCTGGCTGACAGCAACAATGGCGGAGGTCAGCATCGTTTCGGCTTTCAGACCGGTGATGGAGTAGCCTTGGCTCTCGTCCCCGGAGGAGGCGGTGCGAATTTCGTAAAGTTCGCTCCACGGAATAAAGCGGGATTGGATGCCGCAGGTCACCAGAATTCCGTCAGAACTAAGCTCGATGTCTTTTTGTCCATATTCCTCCACCATGGCGGGGGTGGCATCCAAATCCACGTAGCTCACATCGATCATGGGGGAAGCGGCGGCATAGCGGCTAAGCACTTCCTTCAGATTGGTGTCTGCGGCGGAGTGATCGTTACAATAGGTAAATGTCACGGTATCATTTAACCCGGAAAGAACGCTTTTGGTGGTATCGGTCAGACGAAATACCTGATCTTCCGTTAGATCCAATTTCCAGGAAAAGCGGTCTGTCGCCGCGCTGATCATGCTGTAAATACTCATGATTACGGCGATAGACAGAAGCAGGCAGGTAATCTGAAGCGTGTTTTCTTTCCGGGCCTTGCTCTGCACTTCTTCAGGAATCACGCCGCGGTTGGCTCTTCTTTCATGTTCCACAGCGCTCACCCCCTCCTTCCCCGCACGACTGCGGTGGTCAAAAGCAGGAAGATCGCCGTGATTGACAAATTCAGAGCAATGCCGGCAGGATTTAAAATCCCCAGAGCCAGTTCGTAATACATTTGCATCAGGGACAGCTTGTTGAAAAGCGCCAGCAGCAACGGGGTCTGGATAGCAGAACCAAGTCCGTAGGAATACCAGAGAACAAAAATCAGGACATAGGAAAAAATCGCGGATACAATCTGGTTTTCCGTCAATGCGGAGACGAAAATCCCGATGGCGATAAAGGTGCTCATCAGGAGGATGATGCCGATATAATTGCCGAGTGTGATCCAGACCTGCACGCTGCCGCACAGAGCCAGAATGATGGGAAACGCCAGCGTTGCCGCCAGACCCAGCAGCAGCATGCTTTCGGCGGCCAGAAATTTTGCCAGTACCACATGCCAGCAATCCACCGGCATGGTGTATAAGAGCAAGTCTGTTTTTTGCTTCTTTTCCTCTGAAAAGCTCCGCATCGTCAACATGGGCATCAGAAACATTTCCAACGTAATCGTGGCCTGAAAATAGTCTGTAATATCACCGCTGCGGGGCAAAAGATTTTGTAGCAAAAAATAGAAGGCGTTAATGAATAAGAAGATGGCGTGAAACACATATCCGATGACGGAATGAAAGTACTGACGCATCTCCTTGCGATATACAGCACTCATAATTCTGTCGTCTCCTGTTCGTTTTCGGTAATGCGGAGATATAGGCTCTCCAGTGAGATCTCTTCCGGCTTCATCATCAGCAGCTCGTACTCGGTGGTACGCAGTGAACGGTACAAAGCGCTGCGGATATCCGTGCTGACCCTATGGGATACCTGATAAATCCCCGACCCCTGCTCCTTTACCGTCAACACATCAGGGAGATTGCGAAGCAGTGAAACGACACCTTCGGCGTCACCTCGGATCTCCACTTCCAACACGCGGCAGTTGGATAGCTGCTCCTGCAATTGTTGGGGGTGTCCGTCTGCAATGAGCATTCCCTCATAAAAAACCAGAATACGGTCGCAAATGGAACTGATTTCCGAGAGAATATGAGAGGAGAGAATAATCGTGTGCTCCCGGCTCAGGTCGCTCAATAAATCCCGAAACTCTCGGATTTGGCGGGGATCAAGCCCCACGGTGGGCTCGTCCAAAATAAGAATTTCCGGATCGCCTACCAACAGCTGCGTGACAGCAACACGCTGCCGATAGCCCTTGGACAGGTTTCGGATCAGGCGATCCCGAGTGTCCGAAACCTGCGTGCGGGCACAGAGATTATCAATGTACGCACGCAGGAGAGACTTTTTTATCCGAAGCCCCCGTAGCTCACAGGCAAACTCCAACTGCTCTGCCACGGTCATGTCCATATACAGCGGCGGGACCTCCGGCAGATAGCCGATGTGCCGCTTGGCTTCCAGCGGGTTTTCTGCCATGTCTGCGCCGGCAATCCGAACCTGCCCCCATGAGGGGGTCAGATACCCGCAGAGCAAATTCATCGTGGTGGATTTCCCGGCTCCGTTAGGGCCGAGAAATCCCACAATTTCACCTTTTTCGATGGTAAAGTTCGCATCGAACAGTGCGTTGGCCGTACCATATCGTTTTGTCAGATGTGTGGCTTCGATCATCATGTGAATCCGCCTCTGTATGCTACGCAATGAGCAAATTATTGAAGAAAAGTTACCACTCAGCCACGGAGCCGTCCGCATGGCGCCAGACGGGATTCTTCCACTGATGGGGATGCTCGTTTTCTTCCAGAACCAATGCTTTGTTGACTTCAACACCCAGACCGGGTTTGGTGGGCATGTTCGTAAACCCGTTCTCAAACCGGAAGTCCTCACGATTGAGCGCATAATCCAGAACTTCCTTGCCGACGTTGTAATGAATGCCGATGGACTGCTCCTGAATGACAGCGTTGTAGCTTGTGGCATCGACCTGCAGGCATGCGCTCAGTGCAATGGGGCCCAAGGGGCAGTGGGGAGCCAGTGCAACGTCATAGGCCTCGGCCATGGAGGCGATCTTCTTGACCTCGGTAATGCCCCCGGCATGGCTCAGATCCGGCTGGATAATATCTACGCCGCCGGCTTGCAGGAGGCGCTTGAAATCATATTTGGTGAACAGGCGCTCGCCGGTTGCGATGGGGATGTTGCAGCAGGCGGCAATTTCCTTGAAGCACTCCATGTTTTCACAGAGGATAGGCTCCTCAAGGAACATGGGGTCAAACTCCTCAAGCTTTTTGGCAAGAACCTTTGCCATGGGCTTGTGCACGCGGCCGTGGAAATCGATCGCGATTCCAAAGTACTTGCCGCAAGCCTCCCGGATAGCGGCCACACGTGCCAAAACAGCATCGACCTTTTCATACGAGTCGATCATCTGCAATTCTTCGGTAGCGTTCATTTTGATGGCGCTGAAGCCGGCATCCATGCGCTCCTTGGCCATTGCGCCGGTATCAGCGGGACGGTCGCCGCCGATCCAAGAATACACGCGGATCTTGTCGCGGCATTTGCCGCCCATCAGTTCGTAAACAGGGGCGTTGAAAAACTTTCCCTTAATATCCCAGAGTGCCTGATCGATTCCGGACAGTGCACTCATCAGAACGCCGCCACCGCGATAGAAGCCGGCGCGATAGATGGTCGCATTCAGATCCTCGATGCGAGAGGGGTCCTGCCCCATCAAATAAGACTTGTACTCGTTCACGCAAGCCAAAACAGCGTCTGCGTGCCCTTCCAGAACAGCTTCACCCCAGCCGGTACAGCCTTCGTCAGTTTCGATTTCTACAAAGCCCCATCTGGGACGGACGTAGTAGGTGTTGACAGCAGTGATTTTCATAAAATGACCACACTTTCCTTATTTCTCTCCGCAATGGGGAAGTCTTTGCTTAACCGGGATATGTACAGCCTCACTGGAATGCGGCAAATTGTTTCTCGTATGTTTGCGCTCTAATTATAAATTTCAAAAAAAGCCGATACAAGTTGTCTAAAATCATTTCTACTTTTTACTTAAATTTTTTGTTTGCTTTGTGTGTTTTACCAAAAAATCGATTTTTTTGGCCGTTTTTGGCGTTGACCCGGCCTTGCTTGCGCTTTCTGGATCAAAAGACGTCCGATGACTTTCTGATATTAAAGCACTCTACGCGTTTTTTTTGGCTGAATGTCATTTGTCCTCGTTGCGTCCTTCTTTGGGAAATCTGCCATAACGGAGAGGAAAGATAAGCGCGGGACACCCAGAAAGGATGTCCCGCGCTTATTAGATCACTGGAAAAACCCCTAATCAGCCTTTCATCGGTGGAAGGCATGGCAAATCATGCCCTGCGAGGTTGTATGGATGAGTATCTCAACCGGAGCTTTTCAAAAATAAATCAAGTGATATAGCAATAGTGGTCTTGAGAGCCCGAGGGCGGCCATTGAGAAGACCAGCTCCCCGACTCTCCACATACCCGACGGAAACGTGGGGCTTGACACGCTCGGCTTTTTCAGCGATACTGTGTGCAAGCTGGACATTAAGTCGGATTGTGCAGCGCGTTGCCAGACTTCGGCTTTTCGAAATTTGCCGCACAATGTTGCGTCATTAAAAAGCTTGACGGTTTCAGTTTGGTTTTGAAGGAGGATAATATGGGAGAATTATCCAGCATTAAGACTCGGGCACTTACTGAGCGGATAGAAGAAAAACTTTTTCAGTATATTCTTGATGAAGGACTGCTGATCGGTGCGAAGCTTCCAAATGAATATCAGATGGCGAATCTGTTTGATGTTGGCCGCGGGACGATTCGCGAGGCGGTGAAACTATTGGTTTCACGCGGCGTTCTGCATGTTAAGCACGGGTCCGGTACATATGTTTCTTCCACAACGCCGCTTCGGGAGGATCCGCTGGGACTGAAAGCAGTTGAGGATAAAATCCAACTGGCATTGGACCTCACGGATGTGCGGATGATGCTGGAGCCAACGATTGCCGAGATGGCTGCGCTCAATCGTACAGATGAGGAAGCTGCGCTTTTAAAAGTGTACAGCGATGCTGTCCGCAAAAAAATTGAAGCAGGGCAGGATTATTTGAATGAAGACGTGATATTTCATTCCTACATTGCCAAATGTTCCCACAATATGGTGGTGGCGCCGCTGATGCCCATCATTGATGCGGCAGTCATTTTGATCGCAAATATCACGCGCAAAGAGCTGTTGGAGGCAACCATCGAAACCCACGATCAGGTGGTAAATTGTATCACCGACTGGGATTCCATGGGGGCGCGGGCTGCCATGTCCATGCACTTGGCTCTTAATCGGAATGTGATCAAGCAGGAATACAAAAAAGCGCACAAGCAGCAATTATCAAGTGAAAACCTTTGAGTTCTGTCTGGACGTTTTAAAGCCGTTTCAAAAGCGCATGCTTTTGAAACGGCTCTTTTTTTAGCTCCAATGCAGTGGGAATTTAAACCATGCACGTATCTGCGATAGGGCGGAATAAGCTGCGCAAATGAATGCCCACACCAATTTTGTGTGCGAGGTTTAATACAGAAAGTATTATTTTCTGGTTTTTATTACAGGTTCACGTAGGTGGTTCAAGGGGGCTGAAAACGGAACTCCGCCCTGTTCATTTTTCGATCTTCTTTCAGATGGCCGGATCAAACGGCGGGTTCTTTGTAATAGGCCGTCAGCAGGTCCACCACCATACCGTAGCTCTTCATGCCGTTCTCATCGCCGTAGCCCTTTAGAAGTCCGTCATAGACCTTGTTGGAGACTTTTTTCACGACAGTATCCCGGAATTGCGCCCAGTAGGCATTATTGTAAGCCAAATCCGCCCGCACGGTGTCGGGAAGCCCCTCGTAGACCTCCTGCCAGCGGTCTGGGTCCGCCTGATACAGGGCGTTCCCCAGATGTATATAGCCCAAAAGCCAGCCGGAATAGGCGTATTCCGGCAGACCGGAGACGGTGCAGGCCAGAACCGCGATGAAGTTACACTCCTGCTCTGAGGCAAAGCCCCGCTGATGGGCCAGCTCGTGGGCCACGGTGGAGGGAAGAAACACGGCGGGACTGTCCACATTTACGTTGCTTTCCCCAACGAGGGGACAGTAAAATCCTGTGAAGTCCAGCATGCTCATCACGCGGGAAAAATAAACCGCCTTGGGCGGTGCGTCGTCGAAGGCCAGAAAGGGAAACTCCTTTGAAACCGGGCCGTAAACGCCAACGCTCTCTTTCAGAATTTCCTCTGTGGACATAGAGAACAGGCTGTTTTCGTCACGGGGAACCTGCCCCGCCGTCTCTTCCAGCCGGTCTGCGAAATACTGGGTGACGGCGGCCAAATCCTCCAGGGACACATTCTCGGCGACAATGCCGGATTTGGCCTGAAAGCCGTCCGCCCGGTACTGCACGCCCCACAGCCAGCAAAACGCCAGCCAGACGGTCAGACCCGTGCACATGGCTCCAAGCACCGCGCCATATACCCGACGGCCCCGGCCCTCCCGCGTCCGAAAGACAGAGATGGTTCCGAGAATGAGATAGGCGGCAACAAACACCACCAGCAATCCGCACAGGACCTCCATCACGGAAAAATTCACGCGATAGCTGAAAAAGCCCAGCAGGCGGCGGAAGGGATTCGTCACCCGCTCCGTCAGGGCGGTCATCCACGCGCTGTTCCACCGGACGGCAAAAAAGACTGCCAGAAGCAGCAAATCCGCCCCAAGCCAAAGATGCAGTTTTTTATACCGCAGAAAAAATGGTTTCATATCCGTCACTCCGAGGCGAGCAGACGGCGGGTGTAGTCCTCTTTGGGATTGCCGAATAGCTCCTCCACCGTCCCCTGCTCCACTATTCGCCCATCCTTCATCACCAATACCCGGTGGCAGAGCTGATACACCACGTTTAAATCGTGAGAGATGAACAGATAGCTCAGCTCCAGCTCTTGGTTCAGCTTTTTTAAAAGACCCAGGATCTGGGCCTGAATGGTCACATCCAGCGCGGACACTGGCTCGTCCGCCACCAAAAATTTCGGCCGCTGAATCAGCGCCGCCGCGATGGACACCCGCTGGCGCTGCCCGCCGGAAAGTTCCGCGGGCTTCGCGTCCAGCACCTCCTCGGGCAGCTCCACCCGGGCAAGAATGTCCCGCACGCGCTGCGCCCGCTCCTCTGCGTTGTATTTACCGAAAATCCGCAGCGGCTCCTCCAAAATCCACGCCACGGAATAGGCGGGATTCAAAGAGCTGTACGGGTCCTGAAAAATCATCTGGGGCCGCTTGGTGTAGTGGACAATTTCGCCGGAGTCAGGCTTGATCATGCCCAGAATCGCCTTTGCCAAAGTGGACTTTCCCGTGCCGGATTCTCCCACCAGACCGAGAATCTCTCCCTCGCGCACGTCAAAGGTGACGTCGTGCAGCACCTCCCGGCGCTTTGCTTTTCCCAGAAGTCCGCCGCCGCTCTCATACCCGCAGGTAAGATGGCGGACGGACAGGGCAGGCTGATCGGTCATTGTGGAACCCTCCCTCCGTTAACACAGATATTTTTCATCACAAATTGAAATATAAAATCGAATTATTACATATTGGAATCGAAATCAGGCTTATTTCGGGAGGGAATGGCGGCCACCAGCTTTTTCGTATAGGGGTGCTGGGGATTGGAGTAGACCTCCTCGGTGGCCCCTGCCTCCACAATCACGCCGGTCTGCATCACCGCCACCCGGGAGGTAATCCTGCGGACCACGTTCAAATTGTGGGAGATGAACAGCATGGACATGCCGTATTCCCGGTTCAGCCGCTTTAAAAGCTCCAGAATCTGGGACTGAATGGTCACGTCCAGCGCGGTGGTCGGCTCATCCAGCAATAAAAGCTTGGGATGAATCACGGCTGCTGCGGCAATCATTGCCCGCTGAAGCATACCGCCGGAAAGCTGGTGGGGATATTTGTCATAAAGCGTCTCCGGCTCCGGCAGCTCTACCCGCGCCATGGCGGAAAGGGCCCGGGCGCGGCGCTCCGCCGGGTTCATATCCGTGTGTAGGTACAAACACTCCTCAATCTGCCGCCCGATTTTCATCAGCGGGTCCATGCTGGACTGCGGTTCCTGAAACACCACGCCGATGTCCCGGCCCTGAATTTTTCGTAGGGCCGCGCGGTCCGCGTGGAGCAGGTCCTGCCCGTCCAGCAGTACATCGCCGGAATAGCTGCACTGCTTGCGGGGCAACAGTCCCGCCACCGACATGGCGGTGACGGATTTGCCGGAGCCGGACTCTCCCACAAGGCCCAGAATTTCCCCGTCAGCAATGGAGAGGGACACGCCGGCCACCGCCTCCTTGCAGCGGGAGTGGAACTTTACATGAAGGTCCCGGATTTCAAGCATTCCGATCCCCCCTTCCGTCCTGAAGTCCCTCGCCGATGAGGCCCACACCGAAAATCAGCGCCACAATCATTCCGCCGGAGCAAAGCGCGTACCACGGGGCGGTGACGAACATCCCCTGCGCTTCGGAGAGCAGCGCACCGAGAGACGCCTCCGGCGGCTGGCCGCAAAGGCCCAGAAAGCTCATGGACGCCTCCGCCAGCACCGCGTTGTTAAACCCGATGGTCAGGGCGGGAAGCAGGATATGAAGTGTGTTTGGCAGCATATGGACAAAAAGAATGCGCGCGCTGCCCGCGCCCATCAACCGGGCGCTCTGGACAAAATTCGCGTCCCGCAGGGCGGCAAACGCCGTTCGGGATACCCGGGCAAAGCTGGGGATAAACACAATCCCCAGAACCAGCAGCACCTGATATTTTCCGGAGCCGAAGACGGCCACGCACACCAGCGCCAGTAAAATGCTGGGAAAGGCGGTAATCGTGTCGTTCAGGCGCATCAGCGCCTCGTCCACCGCACCGCCGAAATATCCGGTCAGCGCCCCGATCAGGGTGCCGAAGAGTCCGCCGATTGCCACTGTTCCCCCGGCAACCAAAGCCGTAAATCCCGCGCCCTTGAGGACGCGGCTGAATATGTCCCGCCCGAAGTTGTCCGTTCCGAACAAATGAGTAAAAGAAGGGGGCAGCAGGGTTTCACTGCCCCGCATGGCGGTGGGGTCGTAGGGCGTCCACACCGCGCCCAGCAGAATCAGGGCCAGCAGAACCCCTGTGATGATGCAGCCTGCAATAAAGCAGGCGTTTCGGTGGGCGCGAACGGCCTTTTGCAGCGTTTTCATGTCCGCGCACCTCCAAGCCTTGGGTCGATGAAGCGGTTGATCAGGTCCGCGGCGGTGTTTGCCAGCACCACCCACAGGGCCAGAATTACCACGATGGCCTGCACCGTGGGATAGTCCCGCCCCGAGATGGACGTAAGCAGCAGCCGCCCCAGCCCCGGCAGGTTAAACACCTGCTCCACCACAATGCTCCCCGCCACAATTTCCGCCATGGTCTGGGCCAGAAAGGTCACCACCGGTACCAGTGAGTTTTTCAGAACATGACGATATAACACCCCCGACCGGTCGTTTCCCCGGGCAATGGCGGTGCGCACATAGTCTTTATCCATCTCCGCCAGCACGGTGCTGCGGAGCATCCGCACGGTCTGGGCCACCCGGGGAATGGCGAGGGCGACGGCGGGAAACAGCAGATACCACAGGGACCCGCCCACATCCGCCCCGAAACCGGGAAAGGCCCCATGGCGAAACCAGTGCAGAAGGATGCTGAACAGCCATGTCAGCAAAATGCCGGTGAAAAACGGGGGCAGGGCCATCAAAAATTGATTTGCCACCGTGTTCACCGCGCCCTCAAGCCGCCCGCCCCGCCGCACGGAGCGAAGGCCTAAAGGCAAAGCCAGCGCCAGCGTCAGCGCAAAGGCCATCAGGCTAAGCGTCAGTGTCACCGGGAGCCGGGCGGAAAGCAGATCGGCAACGGGTCCCCCAGAATAGGACTGTCCGGGATCACCCGTGACAAAGCCCCCCAGCCAGCTTCCATACTGCACCAGAAAGGGGCGGTCCAGCCCCATTTCGTGCCGCAGCTCCGCCACCCGCTGGGGCGTGGCCTCCGTTCCCAGCCGGTCGGTGGCGGGGTCCCCCGCCACCACCTGAAATGCCGCGAAAGCCAGAAAGGAGACAGCCAGCATGGTCGCAAGCAGCGCCGCCAGTTTTTTTGCCGCGTATTTCAAGGCCGCCGCCTCCTTTCCGTCTCCGGGTGTGCGCAAGCTTGCACAATTATCCGGCCTTCACGCCGGAGAGGTCCATCACGTAGATGGGATAGAACCGATACCCGTCAAGCCCCGCGCGGACGGCGACCAGATCGCCCAAGTCCTGCAAGTAGACATTGGCGGCGTTGGCCGCCAGATTTTCCTGCAGCTGCTTGTACAGGTTCACCAGCTCCGCATCGTCGCCCGCGCCGGAAACCAGCTGGGCCTGCTTAAACAGCGCGTCGTATTCCGCGTTGGCGTAATTCACGAAGTTTTTGCCGTAGCCGGAGGTAAACCGCTCCAGCATGGCCCGGCCGGTCATGCTGCTGGCGTCCACGCCCACCACTGTGGACTGGTAGTTCCGGTCGGTATAGACCCGGCTGACCCAGGTGCTCCAGTCTACCAGCTCAATTTTGGCGTTCACGCCCACAGCCTTCAGCTGCTCCACCAGCACCTGCGCGGTGTCCACATGGGGCTGATAGTTGGAGGGAACGGTGATAGTGAGGTCAAAGCCGTTCGGATACCCGGCCTCTGCCAGCAGGGTCTTGGCCTTTTCGAGGTTTTGGGTATAATAGTCGGTGACGGAATCGTCAAAGTACTTGGCAAACGCCGGGTACATGCTGGAGCCGAGGGGTTTGCCTGTCCCGTCGCCTGCCAGATCAATCACCTGCTGCTTGTCCACGGCATAGCAAAGGGCCTGGCGAACCCGCAGGTCGTCCAGCGGCTTTACTGCATTATTCAAATAAAGCGCCTGAACAAGATTCATGGTGCCGTTCAAAACCTGAAAGCCGTCTCCCAGTTGGGCGGCCTGTGTGGGCGTGAGATGGGCGCACAGGTCCAGCGCCCCGCTTTGCAGGGCAAGCACCATCGCGTCGCCGCTCTCGAATATTTTAAAGGTCACGTTTTTCAGGGCGGGCTTTTCCCCCCAATAGCCGTCAAACCGCTCAAGGGCAATGGAGTCTCCGGCCACCCGGCTTATAAATTTGAAAGGTCCGGTGCCCACGGGAGCCGTGGCCTGCGCATCATAGTCCTTGGGGAGAATGGCGGTGGTAAGGGACGCCAAAAATTCGCTCTCCGCTGTATTCAGCGTGATGACAACGGTTTTTTCATCCGTCGCCTTGACCGACTGAATAGCAGAAAACGCCTCCACCAGCGGGGATTTTCCCTCGTCGGCGTCGGCGCAGCGTTCGATGGACCAGACCACGTCGTCCACGCTCACCGCCGCGCCGTTGTGGAACGTCACGCCCTCACGCAGCGTGAAGGTGTACACCGTTCCGTCGGCTGATACCTCATGGTGGCTGGCGACCGCGTCGATCAGATCCCCGTCGGGAGTGGGCTTTACCAGCCCCTCGAATACGTTGAACATGACTTCTCTGGTCCCTGCCGATACCGTTAGGTGTGGGTCAAGGCTTTCGTCTAAATCCTGGGAAATGCCCACGGTAATGGAATCCGCCGCGGGCACCGGGCTGTTTCCGCCCGTGCTTTGTCCTCCTGTCGAGCCGCTTGCGCTGCTGCCGCCCCCGCAACCCGAGAGTGCGGCGCAAAGAAGTGTCGCCAGGAATCCTGCCAAAATACGCTGTTTCATTGCTTTCTCCTTCCCCTGGCGGCCCAATGGGTCCGCCGGGTTTGAAAAGTTTTTGGCTCCTATTCAGTTTTATTCAAAAAGGGGCCTTGCGGGCCGTTCAGAAAAAACGTTCCGCAAGGCCGTATTTTACACGATTCTGCCAGCAAATGCAAGAAAATTTTACGGTTTGTCCTCTTCTTCCGGGCTTGTTTCAGCGCTGCGCGCTTCCGCCGGCCCGGATTGCTTCCTCGCAGGGGAAACCGCCGTCGCCTCTGGAGTTTCGTGCAAATAGGAGGAAGGGCTTGTAGGCATGCCGCGCTTTTTCAGGCGACTGTTCACTAAAAACTCCACAAAGGTATTGAAGCACGCAAACACCGGCACGCCGAAAAACATTCCCGGCACGCCGAAAAAGCTGCCGCCCACCAGAATGGCGATGATGACCCAGAGGCTGGAAAGGCCCGTCCGATCTCCCAGAATCTTGGGGCCGATTACGTTGCCGTCCAGCTGCTGGAGGGCCAGAACGAAAAACACGAAATACAGCGCCTTGATGGGAGAGTCCAGCAAAATCAGGAAGGTGCTGGGGATGGCTCCGAGGAAGGGGCCGAAGAAGGGAATCACGTTGGTGACGCCCACGATGACGGACACCAGCGGCGCATAGGGAAACTGGAAGAAGCTGGAGCAGATGAAGCAGAGGATGCCGATAATCAGGGAATCCAGCAGCTTTCCCCGGACAAAGCCGCTGAAAATGCTGTCCGCCTTGCCCACGGCCCGGAAAATCCAAACCGACTGAGAGGGGCGGAAGAAGCCGCACACCAGCTTGCGGACGTATGCTCCGCAACGCTCCTTGGTGGCCAGCAGGTATACGGAAACAATGGCCCCCACCAACAAATTTTTCAAAAAGTTCAGCGCCGAAATAACCCCGCCGCCCAGAGCGGACATCAGATTCCGCGCCTGAGGAAGCACCTGATCGGTGATCAGCGTGGACAGGTCCATATAATACGCATTCAACTGGGCCGTGACCCAGGATTCCAGAGAGGGGTTTTGCTCCAACAATCCGGCAATCCAGACGTTGATGGTATTATAGTAATTTTCCATGTTTGCAATCAGCCGCAGGACGCTCTTATAGACCTGAGGCAGAAGAATGCTCAAAAGCAGATAGCTAAAGACGGTAATGACAATCCACGTCAAAAGCAGGCTTACCGCCCGCACGCCGGTGGCCCGGAGCGTGCCGTCCCCTTTCAGAATGGGGCGCTGGCCCCGGGCAATGCGCCGGTCGAAGAAATCCACCACAGGGGCCAGAAGGTAGGCCATCAAGGCTCCGTAAAGAATCGGTTCCAGCGCTGTGAACAGGCGCAGCAGCAGCACCACTGCCGCCCGCTGTCCAAACAGCACGTCGTAAAACAGAAGAATCGCCGCGGCGGTCAAAAATACGGTGACGCCCACCCTCCAATATCTGCTCTGCCGCACGCGGCGTCGCCTCCTTTGTTCCGGCCGCAAATTGCGAGCCAATTTTCGTTATTGTAACACGGGGGGAAAGAGAATTGCAATACCGCACGGGGCATGCTATACTGTTTCAGCGGGTTTGAAGGCCCTTGTTTTTTAACTATTTACAAATTCTTAATGGCTTACAGACGGGAGGCCCGCGATGAAGGATAAAAAACTGCTTCTGATTGTGAATCCCCGGTCGGGAAAAACGCAGTCCCGTTCCCCGCTGTTTGACGCGCTGGGTGTTTTTTCCGACGCGGGCTACCTTGTGAAAATCCACAGCACCGTGGGCGCCTGCGACGCAACGGAGACGGTGACGGCGGAGGGAGCAAATTACGACGCGGTGGTCTGCGTGGGCGGAGACGGGACGCTGAATGAGACTGTCTCCGGCCTGATGCGCCTTGAGAATCCGCCGATTTTGGGCTATATCCCCCGGGGCAGCACCAACGACTTTGCCGCAAGCCTCGGCATCCCCAGCGGCGCGGTGCAGGCGGCCCGCACGGCCATGGCCGGCGAAGCCCGCAGGCTGGACATCGGGAAATGGAACCGGCGGTATTTTGTGTACGTGGCCTCCTTTGGCGCCTTTGTGCGCACGGCGTATACCGCGTCACAGGACGCGAAAAACGCCTTGGGCCACTTTGCCTATATATTGGAGGGCATGAAGGATTTAAACACCCTGCGGCCCTATCGTCTCCGCATCACCGCAGACGGAGAGCGGCTTGACGGGGAATACCTGTTCGGGGCTGTGTGCAACTCCACCTCCATCGGCGGGCTGATGAAGCTGGACCCGGAGCGGGTGGTGCTGGACGACGGAAAGTTTGAAATGCTGCTTGTCCCCAGCCCCAAAACGCCCATCGAGCTGAACAACCTCATTCTGGCTCTGCTAAATCAGGAGTATGACCGGGGCGGGCTGGTGTTCCGCCATGTGTCCTCCATCCACATGGAGACGGAGGATGAGGTGCCGTGGTCCCTTGACGGTGAGTATGCCCCCGCCGTACCCGCGGTAGACATTGAAAATCGGAAGCAGGCCCTCTCCTTTTTGCTGGGCTGAGGGAGTTTGCAGAAAAAAGGATTTGGCAAGATGAAAGAAATCAACATAAAAACACTTCACGCCCTTTGGAAGGACCACACGCCGGGACTGCTGGGGCGAAAAAATGAATTTGCGGTGCTGTGCCCCTTTGTGCAGAGGGAGGATGGGCTGCACCTGCTTTTTGAGGTGCGGGCCGCCACGCTGCGCCGCCAGGGTGGGCAGGTCTGCTTTCCCGGCGGACGGATGGAGCCGGGGGAGACGGCGGAGCAATGCGCCCTGCGGGAGACGGAGGAAGAACTGTGCATTCCCCCAAGCAGCATTCAACTGCTGGGCCGGTCGGACTATCTTTGCCAACCGGGGCACTTTTTCCTTCAGCCGGTGCCGGGACTGGTGGACGAGGCGGGCTTTTGTGCCCTGCGCCCCTCCCCGGCGGAGGTGGCAGAGGTATTCACCGTGCCGCTGGAGTTTTTCCGCAGCAACCCGCCGGAGATGTACTTTTATACGCTGGAGCCGGAAAGCCCCTCGGACTTTCCCTATGACGCGGTGGGCGTTTCGCCCCCCTATAACTGGGAGGGCGGCGAGGTGGACGTTCCCATCTGGCGCTGGGAGGGCCGGGCCGTATGGGGCATGACCGGGCGCATCGTGAAAAACCTGATTGAAACCATGGAGGCTTTTTAGGGGGAAAGTTCATTCCCTCTGATATAAAACCGGCGCGGCCCACAGGCCGCGCCGGTTTTGCCGTTCCCTGCCAATGGAGGCGCAGGGGACGTGCCGTGGAACGGAGGACTGGGGGCCGGGCGGCAGCTTCGATGCCGCCCAGAGCGCGGTTATTGCAGGGCGGCGATGCATTTGGCGCAGAGGTATGTGCAGCCGTTGAGCTGTTTCAGTGCCTCCGCGGAGCCGCACCGGACGCACACCGCCGAGGCCTTTTGCAGGATGATCTGCCCGCCGTCCGTATCCATCAGGATTTCAAGGCCGTCCTTTTCCTCAATGCCGAAGCGCTTTCTCGTCTCAACAGGCAGGACGACCCGACCCAGCTCATCCACCTTTCTGACAATGCCGGTTGACTGTATCATACGTTCTCTCTCCCGTTCTTTTTATAGCCTTACAACTGGAAAATGGGATTCACAATTACAATGCTAGCATCCATTTTCAGTATGTCAAACCTCTATCCGGGGATTTTTCTACAAATAGATTCTGTTGTATTCGCTTTGTAATGTGTATTCTATTTGTAGATGTTATCCCTGAATAAATGGGGGGTGATGCTATTGGATTCCATGAGCCTTGGTAGGAAGCTGAAAGCATACAGGGCCAAGGCCGGGTGGAGGATTGAGGAATGTTCGGAAAGAATCGGTATCAGCGCCAGATATTTAACCGACATTGAGCGCGGCGCCAAGGTACCCAAGCTGGAGACGTTCATCCTCATTCTCAATACACTGGCGGCCCCGGCGGACGATGTGCTTCAGGACAGTCTGGTGGCGGGCTATGAGGCCAAGAGCAACTACATTCTCAAAAAGCTGGAGGCCCTTGACGTGACCCGCCGAAAGCAGGCGCTGGATATTCTCGACGGCGTGATTTCCTCCCTAAAAAACGATTAAAAACCTTTGAACGTGCGCGTTCAAAGGTTTTTCTTGCAAAAATTGAAGATTCAGCATATAATATAAGGCTGTGCAAAAAAACGTGCAATACTTGCGTGCCCGACAGGTGGGCGCGTGACGCGGGGGCTGCCCGGAACCCTCGCCATACAATAAGGAGAAGAACAAAATATGCAGAATGAACAACTGAGAAACGTCGCCATCATCGCCCACGTTGACCACGGCAAAACCACGCTGGTGGACCAAATGCTTAAGCAGGGCGGCGTGTACCGCGAAAATCAGGAGACGGTGGAGCGCGTGATGGACTCCGGCGATCTGGAGCGGGAGCGTGGCATCACGATTCTGGCGAAGAACACCGCCGTGCGCTTTAAGGACACGAAGATCAACGTGGTGGACACCCCGGGCCACGCGGACTTCGGCGGCGAGGTGGAGCGCATTTTGAAAATGGTCAACGGCGTCATTTTGCTGGTGGACGCCGCCGAGGGCCCCATGCCCCAGACCCGCTTCGTTCTCAGCCGCGCGCTGGAGCTGGGCCATCGGGTCATCGTGGTGGTGAACAAGATTGACCGCCCGGACCAGCGCATCCACGAGGTGGTGGACGAAGTGCTGGAGCTTCTGATGGACCTGGACGCCACCGCCGAGCAGCTGGACAGCCCCATGCTGTTCTGCTCCGCGCGGCAGGGCATCTGCTCTTATACGCCGGAGAATCTGGGGACTGATCTGAACCCCCTGTTCGAGACGATTCTGCAATACATCCCCGCGCCGGAGGCGGACACCCAGCAGCCTTTCCAGATGCTGGTGTCCTCCATCGACTATAACGAGTTTGTGGGCCGCATTGCCATCGGCCGCATCGAGCGGGGCGTTTTGAAGCAGAATCAGGAGATTGCGGTTTGCAACTATCATGCGCCGGAGGCCACGCCCCGCAAGGCGAAGGCCACCGCCATTTATGAGTTTGAGGGTCTTGCCCGCAATGCCGTTACCGAGTCCACCGCCGGCAACATCATTGCCATGAGCGGCATTCCCGACGTGACCATCGGCGACACCATCTGCGAGCCTGCCAACGTGGAGCCGCTGCCCTTTGTGGCCATCTCCGCCCCCACCATGGAGATGACCTTCTCCGTGAACGACTCGCCCTACGCGGGCCGGGAGGGGAAATTCGTCACCTCCCGCCAGATCCGGGAGCGGCTGTATAAGGAGACGCTGAAGGACGTGTCCCTCCGGGTTTCCGACACGGACACCTCCGAGGCCTTCAACGTGGCGGGCCGGGGCGAAATGTCCCTGAGCATCCTGATTGAGACAATGCGCCGCGAGGGCTATGAATTTCAGGTGTCTCCCCCCCGCGTGCTGTACAAGGAGATCGACGGAAAAGAGTGCGAGCCCATCGAGCGGCTGGTGGTGGACGTGCCCAGCGACAGCGTGGGTTCCGTCATTGAAAAGCTGGGCCAGCGCAAGGCGGACATGCTGGAGATGACCCCGCTGGGCAACCGTATGCGGATTGAATTTTTGATTCCCGCCCGTGGCCTGTTCGGCTATCGGAACGACTTTTTGACCGACACCAAGGGCGAGGGAATTATGGCCTCCGTCTTTGAAACCTACGCTCCCTATAAGGGTGATATCCAGCGTCGGGCCAGCGGCTCGATGATTTCCTTTGAAACCGGCGAGTCCATCACCTACGGCCTGTACAACGCGCAGGAGCGTGGATCGCTGTTCATCGGAGCGGGCGTGCCGGTGTACGGCGGAATGATCATCGGCGTGAATCCCCGCAACGAGGACATGACGGTGAACATCTGCAAGAAAAAGCAGCTCACCAACACCCGGTCCTCCGGCTCGGACGAGGCGCTGCGTCTGGTGCCGCCCCGGCAGATGAGTTTGGAGCAGTGTCTTGAATTCCTGGCGGACGACGAGCTTTTGGAGGTCACGCCCAAGAGCCTGCGGATGCGCAAGCGGATTCTGGACCACGAGCGGCGCATGAAGTCCCTCCACGGCAAGAAATAAAAAGCGGGACGAGCGTTCCTCGACCCGAACAAATAAAAAAGGCTGCGGAGGAACTTCCTCCGCAGCCCTTTTAATATATTCAGTTTCGCAGGAGCTTGACCACCTGCTCCGCGTCCTGCGGGGTCATGTCGGTCATGGGTCCCGCCAATCCGTTGGGAAGCTTGCAGATGACAAACACCCCTTTGATATCCAACACGCTTGTATCTCCCTGGGGGTTTACCAGATAGGCAGTCATGTTTTGGGGAAGCTTCTTTTTGTCGCCGTTCCCATCCAGAAGGATGTAATAGAAGCCGCGATATAAGGAAAACGTGTTGACCTCAGTGGATTGCAGCCCGGCAATGCTGCTGTAAATTTTCTCAATCCGGTCGGTGGGGACCTGCATATAACAAAGCGGCTGACCAGGGAATTTCACGAGCACGGTGATTTTTACCATGAAGCTGCACTCCTTTCCGGATGTCCCGGCGGGTCACAGGACGCTTTTGGTGTGAAGATATTTTAACGGATTTACCCGATGATGTCAATGTTCGGAAACTTTTTTGCCGGTTCAAGCGTCTCAAGAGACAATGGCAGACGCGGTGAGAGCCGCGAGGATTTTTAAAGGAGGAATATGCTGTGAAAAAAAAGAGAATGGGTGCGCTACTGGGGTTGGTGCTGTGCGCCGCTTTGATGGCGGTTCCGGCCGCCGGAGCGGAGGCGGAGCCAGTGGCTTCAGCCCCTCTGGGGCCTGTGTTGTTGGACGGCACGGTGAAGCAGACAAGCGAGAAGACCCTGCTGCTGACCAAGGAAAACGGCAGTCAGGTAATTGTGGGTTATAACGAGACAGCATACATTGTGGATGCCACCGACGGTGTGGCCACAAGTATGACCGGACTGAAAGACGGGGAGAGCGTACGGATATATGTGGACCCCATCATGGCTTTGAGTGAGCCGCCGCAGGCCCGGGCCGTAGTAATCCTGCGCAATTTACCAAAAGACGCTAAGGCCCCCACCTATCAGCAGGTGATAGCGGTGGACACCGTGAACGAGAGCGGCGTGGCCCTTACTACCCTCGAAGGAGAGCGGATGACCGTTCCCTTTGACGCCAAGACCTCGCCCTATCTGACGAAAAATCTCGTTACCTATCGGGACCTGATTCCCGGTACGTGGTTTTTGGCCTGGAGCAGCGGCGCGGAGGTGACCCGGGCGGTGCTGTTTGCCTATGACGGTCTGCCCTTTACCGACGTGGAGAAAAACCACTGGGCCTATGACGACATTCTCGCCGTGACTTCCCGTGGCCTTCTGCGGTGCGATTCCACGCTGGCGTTCCGCCCCGGCGATGCCCTGACCCGGGCGGAGCTGGTGAAAGCGCTCTATGAGCTGGCGGGCAGCCCCGTGGTGATTCAGTCTATTCCCGGGTTTGAAGACGTGCAGGACGGCGGGGACTATTTGAACGCGCTGACTTGGGCCGTGGGCAACAAGCTGGTGAACGGCTATTCTGACAACACCTTCCGTCCCAATGAAATTGTGTCCCGTCAGCAGCTGGCCGCGTTTCTCTACCGCTGGGAGCAGCACCGGGGCGGCGGTTTCCAGGGCGCGTGGATGTTCCTGCTGGATTATCCGGACCGGGACAGCATTTCCGAGTACGCCTATGAGGGCGTTGCATGGTGCGTCACAAACAACATCCTCTCCGGCCGCTCCGACGGAACGCTGGCGCCGGGCGCCTCTGTGACTCGCGCGGCTGCCTCGGCCATGCTCCAGCGGTATCTTACCAATCAGGCCAGCGGCCGCAGCAGCGGTTAACGCGTCAGGTGAAAACACCGCAATTTTAATTTCCGATAAAAACGCCCGCCGCGCGGTCCCTTGGGACTGCGCGGCGGACTTATTTTAATCAGCTGTTTAACGCATGACAAATAACATTCCGGCAAAAAGTGGCGGGGACAATCCCGCGAATGCGGGCCAGCGTTTCCGTTTAAGCAAACACCGTTTGAATCAGCACCATGTAAAGCGCGGTTCCCCCGGCGATGGACAAAAGGACGTTTCCTTTCCACCAATGGAGCAGGCCCACGGTAAGAATCGCCGCCGCCTCCGGAATCCCGTGGGACGGGGCAAAAAGGGAGACATTTCGCAGGCAGTATACCACCAGCAGGCCCATAACGGCGGGGGGAAGAAGCTTTCCGAGATACTCGATCGTCTTGGGGACTTCTTTCCCCTCCGGCAACAGCAAAAAGGGAAGCCACCGGGTAAGCTGTGCCCCCACAGCCACGGCCAGAATGAGTATCAGTGTTTGAGGCACGCTCAGGTACACAGCTTTTTCCTCCCTATCAGCAGAATTGCAACGATTGCAAGCATGGAGGGAATCACCAGGTTGTCCGGCCCAAACGCCAGCAGGCACGCCGCTGTGGCAACTATGCCGATGAGTCCGGCGGCTCGATTCTCCCTCTTTTTCCACTGCTCCATAAACAGCACCACAAACAGCGCCGTCAGAGCAAAGTCCAGCCCGGCGGTGTCAAAGGGAATGAAGTCCCCCAGCAGGCCGCCCAGCGCCGTGCCCCCCACCCAGTATAAATAGTCTAGCAGAGAGATGGAGAGGTAAAAGTGTTTTTTATCCACGCCCTCCGGCGGTTCCACCGTGGAGACAAGGGAAAACGTCTCGTCACACAAAACGTAGATCAGCGGAATGCGGGCCTTGCCCAGCCCCCGGTATTTTTCCAGCATAACAATGCCGTAAAACAGGTGGCGGGCGTTTACCATGAAGGACAGCAGCGCCGCCTGAACGGGGTCGAACACCGTGGTCAGCAGGGTAATTGCCACAAACTGCATGCTTCCGCAAAAGGCCACGGCGCTCATTAGGGTGGACCAGAGGGGGCCGTAGCCCTTGGCGTTCATCAAAACGCCGTAGGCGATGCCAAGGAAGAGAAAGCCGGTCAAAACCGGGATGGTGTGGGGAAAGGCGGCGCGCAGGGCGGGGCCAAGGCGGCGCTCTGTGTTGTTCTGGGGTGCGTTCATGAAATTCAGGTCTCCTGTTCCTGCTCCGCCCGCAGGCGATCCAGCTTTTTGTTGCGGAAGTAAAGAAGAACGTCGGTTCCCACCATCAGGAAATTCAGCACATATAGGTAAAACACCCAGTCAAACCGCACCAGGACCTTATTCATCATTCCGCAGACATAGCCTATTTCGACGATGATAAGGAAAAACAGGCTCTTGCCCACGGCGGAACGGGTTACCCAGGATTTACGGATGTTTACCGGCCACGACAGGCCAAAGCAAACCAGCATCAGCGCTTCAAAAATACTCATGAAAGATTCCTTCTTTTTCTTGAAATTAAATCCGCGTCCGATGGGCGTGGGCCGGGCGTTGCCGCCGTGTTACATTTTCTCCGGCGCATCCACGCCGAGCAGTTTCAGTCCGCTGCGCAGAACCGCGCGGGCGCAGTCCGCCAGCTTCAGCCGTGCCTGCGCCAGCTCCGTGGACTCGCCCTTAATGCGGCAGGCGGTGTAGAACCTGTGGAAGCAGGCCGCCAGCTCCTGTAAATAGCGGTTGATGAAAGAGGGGTCATAGTCTCTGGCGGAAAGGCGGACGATTTCGCAAAACTGGGCCAGCTGCTTAATCAGCGCCTGCTCTGCCTCGCCGCTCACTTGTGCCATGTCCACGTCTCCAGCCGCAGGGACGTGCAGCCCCTCAGCCTCCATGGCCCGCAGCAGCGAGCAGATGCGGGCGTGGGCGTATTCCACATAGTACAGGGGGTTTTCGCTGTCCTCCCGGACGGCAAGCCCCAAATCAAACTCCATCTGGGTGTCCGGCTTGGCGTTGAAAAACCATCTTGCCGCGTCCACGGGGACCTCGTCCAGCAAATCGCAAAGAGAGATGGCCTTGCCCGTGCGCTTGCTCATGCGCACGGCCTCGCCGTCCCGCAGCAGCTTCACCAGCTGCATCAGCACAATGTCCAGCCGGTTGGCGCCGTCCAGACCCAGCGCGTCCAGCGCACCCTTGAGCCGGGCAACGTGACCGTGATGGTCCGCCCCCCAGACGTTGATCACCTTGTCAAAGCCGCGGACGGCCAGCTTGTTGCGATGATAGGCGATGTCAGCGGCAAAATAGGTGTAAAACCCGTTGGCCCGGCGCAGCACATCGTCTTTCAGCTCCAGCTTCTCAATGTCCGCTTCCTTTTTCCCCTCACGGCGGAGGTTTGCAGCCATAATTTCCGCAGTTTTCAGCCAGAGAGCTCCGTCCTTTTCGTAGGTGAAGTCCGCGTCGGTAAGCTTGTCCACCGTCTCGGCCACGTAACCGGACTCGTGGAGGGAGGACTCATAAAACCAAGTGTCGTACTGAATTTTATACCGGGCCAGATCGGTTTTCATTTTAGGCAGGTTCACGCTCAAGCCAAACTCTGCCAGCGTGTTCCGCCGGGCCTCTGCGTCCGCGTCGGCCAGTGCATCTCCGTGCGCTGCACGGTAGGCCTGCGCCAAGTCCCGGATGTCCTCGCCCTGATACCCGTCCTCCGGGAAGGGAACCGCGTCCTCGCCCCGGATAAGCTGGAGGTAGCGAGCCTCAATAGACTGGGCAAATTTTTCAATCTGATGGCCTGCGTCGTTGACGTAGAACTCCCGGGACACCTCCGCCCCGCAGAAAGAGAGGACAGAAGCCAGAGTATCTCCCAGCACGCCGCCACGGGCGTTGCCCATGTGCATAGGACCGGTGGGGTTGGCGGAGACGAACTCCACCATGATTTTCCGGCCCGCCAGCTCGTCGTTTTGGCCGTACTGCTCCCCTTCGCTCTCCACGGCGGAAAGCACGTCGCCAAACCACGCCTGCCCCAGATGGAAGTTTAAAAAACCGGGGCCGGCGATTTCGGCGGAGTCAAAATAGCTGCCCTCCAGCGCAAGACGCTCCAGCAGCGCCTGCGCGATGGCCCGGGGCGGCTGGCGCAGGGCCTTGGACGCAGCCAGCGCGAAGGTGGTGGTAAAGTCACCGTTTTTTGTGTCCTTGGGAATTTCCACAGGGACGGAGGCAATCTCCGCCTCGGGAAGCGTTCCGTCGGAAACGGCGGCGCGATAGGCGCTTCTGGTCAGCTCCGCCGCCTGGTCCTTTGCCTTTTGAATCATATGCAGCATGGTATATCCCTCGTTTTCATTGGTGTGGTGACGAAAGGGGCGTTCCCCCGTCAGCTTTTGGGCCGCACGCGAATTTTAAACGCGTTTTTTCCCGTGGCGGTGTGGTCCACCGCGATGGAATATCGGATTTCAAGAAGACCGCCCCGCTCCGTCAGGCTGTGGCGCAGGAAGCTGGTTAAAATGTCCACGCTCAGCTCCCCCATGGGCGTTTCATACAGCGATGTGTGCTGCCGCCCCTCCTCGAAAATCATCTGGGAGTTCACCTTGCCCGCCCGGGTCAAAATCACTTTTTCTCCCCGCAGCTCAAAGGTGGTGACGGTGCCCTCCATCCCGGTGAGGGCGCTTTCCTCATAGCGCAGCAGCAGCCCGTCCGGGAGCGGGCGCAGCGTCCCCTCGGTGGTCAGCTCCGTGCCGTCGGGGTCGCAGCCGTCAAAATACTGCTCTCCCCGCACGGAGATAATCACAGGAAGGGGCAGGCTTTCAGTATCGGTCGATATCAATTTGATTGGCTCCATGGCGCAAATCCTCCCGCAGGAACCAGGAGGCGGTTTCCTCGAAGCTCTCCACCCGGTCGCTGACATAATATGTGGCGTCGCCCTGACGGTCCTCGCTGTTTCGCAGCTCTCCCGCCTTTAAAAGCCGCTTGAGCTCAAAGGCGGACTCCTCCCCGGCGGACACCAGCTCTACCTCCGGCCCCATCACTCCGCCGATAATTTCCTCCAGCAGGGGATAGTGGGTGCAGCCCAGAATCAGGGTGTCCACACCCATCTCCTGCATAGACGCAAGATACTCCCGGGCCACGGTTTCAATCACCGCGTCCCCCTTGCGGAAGCGTCCGTTTTCAACCAGGGGGACGAACAGGGGACATGCCTTGGAAAACACCTGAATCTCCGGGTCCAGCTCCGCAAGGGCCTTTGCATAAGCCCCCGCCCGGACGCTGGCCTGCGTGGCGATCATGCCAACCCGCTTGTTTTTTGTCACCGCGGCGGCTCTGCGGCAGGTGGGCTCCACCACGCCCACCATGGGCAAATCGTTTTCCGCCTGTAGCGTGGGCAGGGAGGTGGTGGACACGGTGCCGCAGGCAATCAAAATCGCCTTGAGGTCAAAAGAGCGCAGGAACCGCACGTCCTGCCGCGCGTATTTCAAAATTGTCTCCCGGGACCGGCCCCCGTAAGGGACGCGGGAGGTGTCTCCAAAGTAAATCAGGTCCTCTTCGGGCAGAATCTCCCGTAGGGAGCGGATGGCGGTCAGTCCGCCAAGGCCGGAGTCGAACACGCCGATGGGTCGCTTATCCATGCAAAGTGCCTCCATATCTGTGGCTGAAAGGGCCATATTCCTATCATATAGCCCCAACTTGACCATTATACTATGTATATGAACACCGGGCAAGACAGATTTTAGGCTTTTTTCCCGGTTTTTGATGTGGAATTTCCAAATGGGATTTGGTATAATGCTGAAAGGATCGGCCTTGGAGCCGAAAAAACCGGATGAGGGAGGTGTTTGCCGTGAAGATCGAGCTGACGGAGCAGCAGTATCGCTATCTGCTGGATCTGGTGTACATCGGGAATTGGGTGATGAACTCCGCCCGTGAGGACGACCGCATTGCGGAATATGATAAGGTGGAGAGCCTGATCTTCTCTCACTGCCCCGCCCACGGAATGCATAAGCTGGCGGAGCATCTGGACGGGGAGATTATTCCTTCCCGCGCGTTTGCCGACGGCGGAATTCACGAGGCCATCGCAGATTACGAGGATGTGGTGTTCTATGAGATTCTGGCGGAGGAGCTGGCCCTGCGGGACATGGACGGAGAGCCCATGACCAGAGAGAATTACAACGAGCTGATGGAGCGCATCGATACTTATATGGACGAATTTGAAGAGCACGGGACGGACCACGTGAACGTGGAGCTGGACGAGTAAGCAAAGGCAATTTCGGGAATAGAACAAGGAAAGAGCATGAAAGAGAACAGGAAGAGAAAACAGGGAGGAAAACTGAAGATGGCAGGAAAGGCAAAGGTTTATTTTGCGGATTTCCGGGCCCCCAGCTGGCGGGAAAATCTGCCCCAGAAGCTGGCACGGCTGATGATGACCGCCGGGTTTGGCGACATTGATCTGGAGGGGAAATACGCGGCGATCAAAATGCATTTCGGCGAGCCGGGGAATTTGGCGTATCTCCGGCCCAACTGGGCCAAGGTAGTGGCGGACCTTGTGAAGGCTCAGGGCGGAAGACCCTATCTGACGGACTGCAACACACTGTATGTCGGCGGGCGGAAAAACGCGCTGGACCACATCGAGTCGGCCTATGTAAACGGCTTTTCCCCCTTTTCCACCGGCTGCCACATCCTGATCGGCGATGGGCTGAAGGGCACCGACGAGGTTCTGGTGCCGGTGGTTGGCGGCGAATACGTGAAGGAGGCCAAAATCGGCCGGGCGGTGATGGACGCGGACGTGTTTATCTCCCTGACCCACTTTAAGGGCCACGAGCAGGCCGGCATGGGTGGCGCGCTGAAGAACATCGGCATGGGCTGCGGCTCCCGGGCGGGAAAAATGGAGATGCACAGCTCCGGTACGCCCTATGTCAAGCAGAAGCGCTGCATCGGCTGCGGCGCGTGCGTGAAAATCTGCGCCCACGACGCACCCTCTGTCACCGACGGCAAGGCGTCCATCGATCCGGACAAGTGCGTTGGCTGCGGCCGGTGTTTGGGGGTCTGCCCCAAGGATGCGATTTTTGCCGCCAACGACGAGGCCCCTGCCATCCTGAACAAAAAAATTGCGGAGTATACCAAGGCGGTGGTGGACGGACGTCCCTGTTTCCATGTGTCGCTGGTGCTGGACATCTCGCCCAACTGCGATTGCCACGGGGAAAACGATGTACCCATCGCCCCGGACGTGGGAATGTTTGCCTCCTTTGACCCGGTGGCGCTGGATCAGGCCTGCGCCGACGCGGTAAATGCCCAGCCCGTGATGGCGGGCTCCGCCCTGTCTGACGGGGCGTGGGACTGCGATTGCGGCGACCATTTTGTTGCGCTCCACCCCGACACCGATTGGCGGGTGTGTCTGGAGCACGGGGAAAAGCTGGGCCTTGGAACCCGGGAATACGAACTGATTAAGATTTAAGAATCAAAGCGCGGGCTTCGGAGGATTCCGAAGCCCGCGTTTTTATACATCATCATGCTTTGTTCCGGGACGGATAAGGCCCCATCAACCCCGCATCGGGGCGCGGCTCTACCAAAAGGACAATGAAGCTGTGTTGAAACCCCAATTTATTTTAGCTGGTCCAGCGTCAGGGAAAAGCTGTCCATAAAGGTCTCGAGAAAATAGTCCACCTCGGGCAGGCCAAAGGAATCCAGCGCGGCGCGGGTTTGCCTTGCCGCGTCCCCAAACTCTCCGTTTCCCGCTTTAACCTCCTCCACGCACTTGATATAGGCGGAGAGCTTGTCCGCCGCCTTTACCAGCGCCCGCAGCTCCGGGTCGGGGATTTCCAACACCGGGGCATAGCTCTCCCGCAGCTCCGGGGGCAGCATTTCCAGAAGCTTCCGGTTGGCTTCCGCTTCCACCTCCTGATAGGCGGAGCGGATGGAGGGGCTGTAATACTTAATGGGAGTGGGCATGTCGCCGGTGAGAATTTCCGACGCGTCGTGATACAGCGCTGCCACCGCCGCAGCGCCGGGGTCCACATGCCCGCCGAAGCGCTTGTTGCGGATGAGGGCCAGCGCATGGGCCAGCACCGCCGTTTGGTGGCTGTGCTCCTGCACGTTTTCCGGGGCGGTGTTGCGCATCAGCGCCCAGCGGGAGATAAACCGCAGCCGGGATATATACGCAAAAAAGTGGCTCTTCATGGCGTTTCCTCCAATTCTCCCATCAGGGAAAATCCCTCTATGCCGATGATGCGGGTGCGAAGCACCCGGTTGTGAAGATTCTCGCCGCCCGGAACCAAAACCTCCGTATAATTGGGTGCGTGGCCGGAAAAGCGGCCCCCTTTGGCCTGCTCGAACAGCACGGGGTACACCTGCCCCACACAGTCGGAAAGGTACTCTGTACGCATTTCGTCTGCAACTGCGGCGGCCCGGGCGGCCCGGCTCTCCTTCACAGCGGCGGGAATCTGCGCGAGCTCCGCCGCCGGGGTTCCGGGGCGGATGGAATAGGGAAAAATGTGCATCCGGGCAAAGCCGCACCGGCGGATAAAGTCCAGCGATTGGGCAAATTCTTCCTCCGTCTCGCCGGGAAAGCCCACAATCATGTCGGTGGTGACGGCGGGGCGGTCGAAATATTCCTTCAGCAGGGCCACGGAGCGGAAATACCGGGCGGTGTCGTACTTCCGGTTCATGCGCTTCAAGGTTTCGTCGCAGCCAGACTGCATGGACAGGTGAAACTGGGGGCAGAGATTGGGCAGCTTCGCGGCCCGGCGGCAAAAGTCCTCGTCGATGGTGCGGGGTTCCAGACTGCCCAGCCGCAGCCGAAGACCCGGCGCGGCGGCGCTGAGAAGCTCCATCAAATCAATCAGGCTTTGACCGGTTTTCAAATCTGCGCCCCAGGAGGAAATCTCGATGCCTGTGAGCACCATCTCGTGATATCCCGCTGCCGCAAGGTCCTTGGCCCGCGCCGCCGCCTCTTCCGGCGGCAGGGAGCGCACGGGGCCCCGGGCATAGGGGATGATGCAGTAAGAACAGAAGTTGACGCAGCCGTCCTCCACCTTCAGCATGGCTCTGGTGCGGCCCTCCAGCCCCCCGGCGGGGAGAATTTCAAAGGCGCGGCGGTCAAACACCCGGTCCACGGCCTCCATGGGCCTGCGGTCCTCCAGCTCCTGCTCCAAAAGGTCCAGAAAGCCCATCCGGTCCCCGGTCCCGGCGATCAGGTCCACGTCCAGCTTGCGCACGTCCTCGGGCCGGGTCTGGGGATAGCAGCCACATACGGCCACCACCGCTCCGGGATGTTCCCGCCGGGCGCGGGAGAGCATCTGGCGGGATTTTTGGTCGCTGACGGCGGTGACGGAGCAAGTGTTTACCACATAGGCGTCCGCCCCGCCAGAGAAAGACACGATTTCGTGGCCCCGGCGGGAAAGCTCCTGCTCCATGGCCTGCGTCTCATATTGATTCACCTTGCAGCCCAGGGTGTAAATGGCGATTTTCATGGATTCTCCTTGCTATTTCAGACGATTTTCTTTATAATAATACGATTGAGCCGCAATGGGCGGCGCAATTCTATTATACGTGTATTTTACCGCTGGGGCAAGCCCCAATCAAAGGAGTGTTTTCATGATTTATCTCGACCACGCCGCCACCACGCCGGTGCCGAGGGCGGTGGCGGAGGAGATGTTCCGCGTACTGACGGAGGAATACGGCAATCCCAGCTCCCAGTACGCCTATGGCCGCCGGGCTAAAAGTCTGGTGGAGGACTGCCGTGAAACCGTGGCGCAGGCCCTTGGCTGCGAGGCGGCACGGCTGTTTTTCACCTCCTGCGGAACCGAGTCGGACAACTGGGCCTTCACGGCCGCCCTGTGGCAGAACCGACGGGTGGGAAAACACATTGTCACCACCGCCGTGGAGCACAGCGCCGTGCTGGAGCGGTGCCGCTGGCTGGAGCAGGACGGGTATGAGATTACCCGCATTCTCCCCGACAGGAACGGGAATATTTCGGCGGAGAAAGTGCTGGAAGCAGTCCGTCCGGATACCGCGCTGGTGAGCGTGATGCTGATAAACAACGAAACGGGGAACGTTTACCCCATTTCCGAAATCGCCGCCGGGCTGGGCGCGAAAAACGAAAAAACCCTGCTGCATACCGACGCGGTGCAGGGCTTTTTGAAAATCCCCTTCTCCGCCAAAACGCTGGGGGCAGACTTTATTGCTCTTTCCGCCCACAAAATCGGGGGGCCCAAGGGCATCGGGGCGCTGTATATCGGCGGGCGGGTCCGTGCTCCCCGACCTTTGCTTTCGGGCGGGGGACAGGAGTCCGGTTTTCGCGCCGGGACGGAGGCCACCGCCCAGATTGCGGGCTTTGCCAAGGCGGTGGAGCTGCGGCTGGAGGATTTTGATGTGAAGCTGCGGCACATGGCGGACATCAAAGCCTACGCCGTGGAGCGGCTGGGGGAAATTCCCGATTTGAGATTCATCGCAAAGGGGACCGCACCCCATGTGCTGTCCATCTCCATGCCGGGGTATCCCAGCCAGAACGTGGTGAACGAGCTGTCCGAGGCGGGCATCTGCATCTCCGCCGGGTCCGCCTGCCATCAGGGAAAGCCCAGTCAGGTGACGGCGGCGCTGGGCCTTGAAAAGCGGGTCGCTGCCGGGGTGGTGCGGCTGAGCTTTGGGCCGGAAACCACGAAAGAGGAGATTGACGCGGCGGCGGACGCCCTGCGCCAACATCACGACGCCCGATTTCCCATGCTGTGACGCGCCCGGTTTTGCTTTGCGCAAACGGACCGGGGCGCGGACATGAAACGTCCGAGACAATTTGGGGCACACGTTGTATGAAATATTTTGAGAACGATTGAGGTAATTATGTTTTCCGTGCTTCGCCAAAAGCCCGGCTTTTACGGTCGGCTGTGGAAGCTGTCGCTTCCCATTATCCTGCAAAATCTCATTACCACATCCCTTGGCTTTGTGGACACCTTCATGGTGGGCCTGCTGGGTAACGACCAGCTCTCCGCCGTCACCGCCGCCAACACGCCGATCTTTCTGGTGCAGGTGGTCATTTTCGGGGTGATGAGCGGCCTTACGGTATTGGTGTGCCAGTACTGGGGCAAGGAGGATACCGTTTCCATCAACCGGGTGATGGGCGTGGCGGCGTATGCGGGGTTTGCTGTCGCCGGGCTTGCGGCGCTGGTGCTGTTTTTATTTCCGGAGTGGGTGATGAGCCTTGTCACGAACAACGCCGGGCTGATTGTGCTGGGTGCGCCGTATGTACGGATTGTGGGCGTGTCCTATGTGTTCAATGCCGTCAGCTCCGTGTATGTGGGAATGCAGCGGAGCACGGAAAATCCCGGCTTTGGAATGATTGTATTTGCCATATCCATGCTGCTGAATACATTTTTGAACTACTGCCTGATTTTCGGTAAGTTTGGCGCGCCCCGTCTGGAGATTGCGGGCGCGGCGCTGGCCACGCTGGCTGCCCGGGTAGTGGAATTTGCTATTGTAGTTGTTTACGCCGTCACCAACCGGCGGATTCCGCTGGCGCCCCGGGCGCTTCTGTGCCCGGGCAGAGCCATGGCAAAAAGCGCGGTGATCTATGCCGGGCCAGTCATTGTGAACGAAACGCTGTGGGGTCTTGGGACTGCGGTAATGACCGCCATTATGGGGCACACGGTCATCAGCGCGGATATGCTGGCGGCCTATGCCATCATGGGCAACATCGACAAATTTGCAACGGTGGCCTGCTTCGGGCTGGCGGGCTCCACCGCCGTCATCGTGGGCAAGCGCATCGGGGAGCGAGCCTCGGAGGAGGAGGTTTACAACCTGAGCTATTGTCTCTTGGTGGTGTCCTTTTTGCTGGGCGCGGCGGTTGCCGTGGTGCTGGCGGTGCTGCTGCCCACGCTGTTTATCCCGATTCTCTATCCGCTGTTCAGCCTGACGGAAACGGCCGTGGAGGTGGCCATGACCATGTGCATGGTCTATATCGTGATGATGCCCATGAAATCCTTTGACGTGTCCAACATCACAGGCGTGTTGCGAGCAGGCGGCGACGCACGGGCGGCGGCGATTTTGGACCTGACTCCGCTGTGGCTGGTGGCGGTGCCGCTGACGGCGCTGACGGGACTGGTGCTGCATGCGCCCATTTGGCTGGTGTGCCTGTCCATTTATTCGGAAAACATCTGTAAAATGCCAGCCGGATTTTTTCGGTTTAAAAGCCGGAAGTGGATTAACGACGTGACCATCCGCGAGGGGGCGGGGGAGGAATGACAAGTCTGCTTCGCTGTCCCCTGTGCGGCGCGGCGCTGGAGCGGACGGAGCGGGTCTATGCCTGCCCCGGGGGTCACAGCTTTGACATCGCAAAAGAGGGCCACACCCATCTGCTCCCGGCAAATCAAAAGCACTCCGCCGCCCCGGGAGACGACCCCGGCATGGCCGCCGCGCGGCAAGACTTTCTCTCCCGGGGTTATTACCGCCCGCTGCTGGAGGCCCTGTGCGCACTGGCTGTCTCCCACACGGGAGCGGAGCCTGCCGTTTTGGACGCAGGCTGCGGAGAGGGGTATTACACCGCCGGAATTTATCATGCGCTGCGCGAGGCGGGAAAGCGCCCCTGCATGACGGGGACGGATATTTCCAAGGCTGCGGTGCGTCTGGCGGCGAAACGGGAAAAGGCTGTGGAGTTTGCGGTGGCATCCTCCTACCGGCTGCCGCTGGCGGACGGATCAGTGGAGCTGCTGCTGAATTGCTTTTCCCCTTTGTGCGTTCCGGAATTTCGGCGGGTGCTGCAACCGGGCGGGAGCTTTTTGTATGTGGTGCCGTCGGCTATGCACCTGTGGGAGCTGAAGGAGATCCTCTATGACGCGCCCTATCCCAACGAGGAAAAGCGCACACCCTACGAGGGCTTTTCCTATGAAGCCGTCGTCCCTGTGGAGGGACGGATCGAGCTGGATTCTCAGGAGGAAATCCACGCACTGTTTCAAATGACGCCCTACTATTGGAAAACACCGAAGGAGGGGGCGGAGCGGCTGGCAGCCGTGGAGCGCCTTTCTGTCCAAATTGGGTTTCACATTCATATTTTTCGGGCGGAGTAGCCCAAAGTGTTCATTTGGATTAAAAGCCGCCTGAAGAATAATCTTCAGGCGGCTTTTTTAATATTTAAAAAAGGCTGCCATAAAAAATTTGTTTGCAGCCGCAGGTGGAATGGCAAAGGGAGAAAAGAAAGCATAGACTGTATTGGGTTTCGCCAGCCTACTATCATGAAAGGAACTTCGTATATGGCTTTCAGAAACTGTTCGCCTTCCAATTCGGGATGCGATAATTCCTCTACAAATTCTGGAGATTGCAGAATGAACATTCATTCCGGCTCCTCATGCAATTCCTATTCTTGCAGCTGTGTTCCCGGCCCTCCGGGCCCTCCCGGCTGCCCCGGCTGCCCCGGACGGCCCGGAGCCACCGGCCCAACCGGCCCTCAGGGCCCTCAAGGCCCCCAGGGCCCCGCTGGTCCACAGGGTGTCGCCGGTCCACAGGGCCCTCAGGGGCCACAAGGTCCTCAGGGACCTGCCGGAGCTAACGGAGCCACCGGCCCTGCCGGCCCTCAGGGCCCCCAGGGACCGCAAGGCCCTCAGGGCCCCTTTGGCCCGCAAGGCCCCATCGGGCCCACTGGCGCTACCGGCGCTAACGGTGTAAACGGGGCAACCGGCCCCACAGGTCCTACCGGCGCAACCGGCGCGACCGGTCCAACAGGTCCTACCGGAGCCACTGGTGTAGGCTCCACAGGCGCAACCGGGCCCACCGGGGCAACCGGCCCCACTGGCCCCACAGGCCCTACCGGAGCCACCGGAGCCACGGGCGTAGGTGCAACCGGCGCAACCGGGCCCACCGGGGCAACAGGCCCCACAGGCCCTACCGGTGCCACCGGAGCCACGGGCGTAGGTGCAACCGGCGCAACTGGCCCCACCGGGGCAACAGGCCCCACAGGTCCTACCGGTGCAACCGGAGCGACTGGTGTAGGCGCAACCGGCCCCACTGGCCCGACTGGCGCTACCGGCGCTGACGGAGCGCAGGGCCTTATCGGTCCGACTGGTCCCACCGGCGCGACTGGCGCAACTGGCCCGACCGGTGCAACCGGTGCTGACGGAGCGCAGGGCCTTATCGGCCCCACAGGCCCCACTGGCGCAACCGGCGCAACCGGCCCGACTGCGCCGCCAGTTTATGCACAACCGTTGTGGAAAAGTTACAATAGGGCTTCTTTGTCCGTGGGCACAGAGTTGTTGGGAATGCCTTCAATGAACTCAGCCACCCGCTTGTACTCGTCGGCAAAGCGGAAGTCTATGGTGAGCTGACCGTCTGCATGAACATAGATGGTATCAATCAGCTCTACCACAATCCCACGATTAAGCGTGTTAATATGTTTGTATTTGAGGAATGCAGCGAGGTACGGATCGACGGCGTTCACGCCGTGTTCCAGAGCGCCAATTTCACGTTCGATATTTTGCATCGCTGCGTTTAGCGCCGCAGATTTTTTATCAAACTCCGCTTTCATGCTGTGGTAATCCTCTTTGCTGATATCGCCGCTTTTCCAGTCCATGTACAGGCTGCTGGCGGCCCTGTCGACCTTATCCAGCTCTTTTTGGCGAAGTGTTTGCATCTCCATCAGCCGATTGAATTGGGGATTTAAAACAGGATGCTTTTGAATTGCATCCAGCGTGTCGCTCAAAGACTGGACCAAATCAATCTGCAAACGAATGGCTTCATAAACAGCCCGAACGATTTTGTCTTCTCGGATGGAGCGCTTGGTACAGGCGCCCTCGCCTTTATCCGTGACCGTGCGGCAGTAATAGTAGACAAGCTGCTTGGAAGTTTTGCGCCGCATGGCCTTTTTGCAGTCTGCGCAGCGCAGCAGTCCGGAAAAAAGATAATTCTCTTTTTTGCCTGGCGCAGCGCGGGTATCCCGGGAATGCAGGGACTGGGCCTGACGGAACAATTCTTCGCTGACAATGGCTTCGTGGACATTTGGCACAACGTACCATTCGTTCTGGTTTGTTTTTATCTGTGTGTGGACCTTATAGCTGATCACCCGATAGCGCCCTTGCACCATGCTGCCAATGTACACCTGATTTTTCAGAATACACAGCACATTGTTTGCGGACCACAGTCCATCGTTTTGGATGGCTCCGGGATTCTGATATTTGAGCTTTTGCACCTGCTGCTTATAGGTGGTGGGGTTCGGAACGCCCAGCTCGTTCAGCCTGAGGGCGATGCCGCGCTTACTCATGCCATCCAGCACATACCAGTGAAAAATGTCCCGGACAATACCGGCCGCCGCGTCATCCACCAGCAGGCTGTTTTTGTCCTCCGGGTCCTTGACATACCCATAGGGGGCAAACGCGCCGATAAATTCACCGCGCCTGCGCTTGGCGTCAAAGGTCCGCCGGATATCCGCGGAGGTCTTGGCGGCAAAACGGTCGTTCATCAGGCCGTTGATGGGAATTTCCATGCCTCCCGTAATCGCATCCGGGTCGTTGTAGCTGTCCACAAAGGGGTTGCCGCTGGAGATAAACCGCACGCCCAGACGCGGAAAAATCTGCTCCAGATATCGCCCCTGATCGGCGTAGTTGCGGAATGCTCTGGACAGCGTTTTCACCACGATGCAGTTGATTCTGCCGTCCTGTGCAAACTCCATCATCCGCTGAAAATTGTCACGGGTGTCGTCGGTGCCGGTCAAGCCGTCGTCCGTAAAATATTCGACTACGGTATACTGCTCTTCCCGAAAGTATTCTGCAACCCACTCGGTAAGCAGTTTGTCCTGCTCCACAATGCTGCCGCTGGAATCGTCCGCCACATTTTGCAGCCGCTTTCGTCCGCTGTGCCCTGCGCCGACCTGTTCTCCGGGCGGCTCCTTATCCTCCCGGGAAAGCCGAATATAAATCCCGATATTCCAATGCTTTGCGGTTTCTGCCTGAATGGATTTGCGTATTCTTGGCATGATTCCTCCCTTCTATGGGCATGGCAGATTCCAATTCCCGTGCTCCCGTGCGGTGCGGAAGTAACAGGTCTACGGCAACCCGCGGGAGTGCCGCTCTGCGGCCTGATGATGTTTGGGGAAAATTCTATCCTTGCTTTAACTGAGAAAAGTAGCTGACCAGACAGTCTGAAAGCGACTTTTCTTCAGTCGTAAAACGAACACGAACCGGCGTATCTCCGCTGAGAAAGCAATAAGGATTGCCCAGTGCCTCAATCACCGAAAGTACCCTCTGCTGGTGTGGCAGCTCCTGAGAAACCGATATGGCCGCAGCCTCCATCAGATCTTTGGTGTTTACCTCCGTGATATCCACCTGGCTCATTTTAAAAAGCGCCTGACTGCTGATCATACGCACCCCTCCCGGAGAAAACATATGCCGTGCCGCCTGTACGCAATGCCCCAACCGGTAAAATTCCGTAAAAAAGCCGCCTGACCATAAAAGCAGGCGGGCGGTTCTTAAAGCTGCATAAAGCGGCGGACATGCGAATTTTATGAGAAAAAGTTCGTATGCCTATTGACGGCGCGGCATCGGTGGTGCTACACTTAGATTGCGACCAATGTTATAATATTGGTCGCAAGATGTGGAAAGGAGATGAGAAGATGCCCCTTAGAGTATTTACGCTGAAGGAACGGGAGGAGCTGCGGGTAAAGATGCTGAACGAGGGCTTTGCCCTGATTAAGCAGCACGGGATGACCCATGCCTCTGTGGAAAAAATTACGCAGGCGGCGGGACTTGGAAAAAGTACGTTTTACAACTTTTTTTCTTCTAAGGAGCAGTTTGTTACCGAAATTATTGAATTTCAGAGGGACCGTTCCAAACAATATTTTGACCAAATTCTTGACGGGCGGGAAAAAATGACTGCCGCCGAGGGCAAAGCATACCTGAAAAAGATAGTTTTCAGCAGGGACAGCATCTATCAATATCTCACGGCAGAGGACATGGAAAAGCTGAAGGCGGTTTCGCCAGCCGAATACTGCAATCCGGACGACAGCGCCTACGATCAGCGGGAAGCCTGGATTATGCACGCCCTTTTTGACCATATGGAGCACGTGCGCAAGGACTTAAATATCCACATCGTTGCAAACTTGATTAAGCTCATGGCACTGGCAAAGGTCAACAGAGATGCGCTGCACGCCGATGCTCTGGATGAAACGCTGGAGCATATTTATGAGCTTCTGTTCCGTCTCGTTTTTGAGGACGGGGTTTGAGCAGGGCTTTTTTTGGCTAATTGGTTAGCTAAAACTAACTTGAGAGAGGAAAAATAATATGAAGAAAACGCCAAAAGCCCCGAAAAGAAAACAGGGGCTTTCCCGCCTTTTTGAGCTGGCGGGCGGAAAAAGAAAAAAGCTGGCCTTCGCATGCTTCCTTGCGGTTCTTTCCTCAGCGGCAAGAATTGTGCCGTTTTTCACGATTTATGGCGTGGTACAAGAGCTGCTGGCGCATTACACGCTTGCGGCGGAGGTGGACGGCGAACGCATTGTTGTTCTTGCCGGGGTAACATTCGGTGCGGCGCTGGTTTACGGCGTATGCGCCTATTTCTCCTCCGCTATATCCCACACGGCGGCTTACGACATTATTTATGAGCTGCGCATACAGTTGATGGGCAAGCTGGCGCGGATTTCCTCCGGCTATTTTACCGGTACCACGCAGGGTGCCATTAAAAAAATTATTTCGGACGACGCTGAGCAATTGGAGGCGTTTATTGCCCATCATATCTGCGATATTGCCGCGGCGATTGCCACGCCGGTGTTTACCCTCCTGTACCTCTTTGGAATGGACTGGCGGCTGACACTGGTGACGCTGCTGCCCATCTGCATTTCCCTGTGTTTGCTTTCCGCCTGTCTGAAGCAGCCCGACAAGGCGGCGTTACAGGTGGAGCTGCACGATAGTCAGGAAAGAATGCAGGGAACCATTGTCGAGTACATTCACGGGATGAGCGTTGTGAAGGTATTCAACCGGTCCCTCAGCGCGTTTCGGCGCTATGAAAACGACCTGAACGCTTTTGCCGATATCGTAAGCCGCACCGCCCATGCCAACGCAAAGCCCATAGGGGCGTATTACGCTTTTTTTGGTGCGCAGCTCATGTTTTTGCTGCCGGCGGCGCTGGTGCTGCTTCCCACGGTGAAAAGCTATCTGGATTTTCTGCCGGTGATTCTGCTGTTCTTTCTGGTGGGCGGTGGGTTGAAGGAGCCAATGGAAAATATGATGCAGATGGTGATTATGTCAAACCGGATTGTGGAGGGCGTGAATCGGATCGATAATATTTTGACGCAGCCGGAGTTGGGGGAGGAAGGCACAGGGGACCCCCAGACCTATGACATTACATTTGAAAACGTATCCTTTTCCTATGGGCAGGACCTTCAAGCGGTGTCGGAGGTAAGCTTTTCAGTTCCGCAGGGAAGCGTGGTGGGCCTTGTGGGGCCGTCCGGCGGGGGGAAATCCACGCTGGCGCAGCTCCTGCTGCGCTTTTACGAACCACAGGCAGGAAGCATTAAAATCGGCGGGGTGGACATACGGGAGATTCCGCCCCACCGGCTGATGAATCTGGTGTCCTGCGTGTTTCAGGATTCCGTGCTGTTCCGGGACACGGTGGAACAGAATATCCGTATGGGGAATACGCAGGCAAGCCTTGAAGAGGTGGAGCAGGCGGCAAAAAATGCAGGCATTCATGACGTAATTCAGGCGCTACCCAATGGATATCAGACGGTGGTGGGCGATTCAAACGCGTATCTTTCCGGAGGAGAAAAGCAGCGGATTGCCATTGCACGCATTTTCCTGAAGGACTCGCCCATTGTAATTCTGGATGAAGCCACAGCCTATGCGGACGCGGATAACGAGGCGAAAATACAGGCGGCCTTTGCCGCGCTTTCCAAGAACAAAACCGTGCTGATGATTGCCCACAGGCTGAAAACGGTGGAAAAGTCCAGCTGCATTCTGGTTTTGGAAAAGGGCCATCTGGTGGGCAGTGGAACCCATGGCGAGCTGTTGCGGGACTGTGCACTTTACAAAAATTTAGTGGATGCGAATGAACGGCGGGACCGCTGGAGCATTCGGCAGGGGGGTGTTTCCGTATGAATATGAAGCAGTGGTTTGAAACCGTAACGCTGGGGCAGCCTGGGCAATACCTGCGGCTGCTGCGCTGGAGCTTATTTGACAGCATTGTAATGAGCGTGCCCTACGGATTGATGCTGGGGGCGGTCTATTATCTGCTGGTGCCCTTAGAAAGTCCGGGCGCGCTGCTGCCCGTGCGGAATTTATGGCTGCTTGCCGGGGGCCTGCTGGCACAGTTTGTTGTCTACAATTTTATTCGCCAAAAGACCTATCTGGACGCGTGCACAGGCTTTGCCGGGATTATCAAGGATTCCCAAATTACGTTGGGAGAGCACCTGCGCAGGCTGTCCATGGGGTTTTACTCCAATCAGGACGCGGGAAATCTCTCCACAGTCCTTCTGCGGGATTATCAGACCATTGGGGACCTGGCCCAGCAATTACTGCCGCAGGTGGCGGTCATTCTGATTCGCTTTGTCTTGGCCATTGCGGTACTCTCCACCTTCGACTGGCGCATGACGGTCTCGGTATTTCTGGTCATTCCGCTGGCGCTCCCCTTTGCGTTTCTCAGCCTGCGGAAGATGAGGCATATCAGCGCGGACCTTCAAAAATCCCAGCAGGAGGTTTCGTCGCGCATTCTGGAATATGTGGGCGGGATTCAGACCCTTAAGGCCTTTAACATGGCCGGGGAGCAGTTTGAAAGCCTGAAAGCGTCCTTTGACCGGCAGCGCAGCTCCGCCATTCGGTTGGAGACGGGGGCGGCGGCTCCCGTAAGTATGCTGGGCCGCTTTGTGCTGAACTGCGGAATGGGCCTTGTAATGCTGGTGGGTGTCGTGCTGCTCACCCGGGGCGAGCTGCACCCATTTTACTACATTGCGTTTCTAATTCTTACCCTTACGATTTACGAGCCTGTGCTGACCCTTTTTACCTTTATTGCCGACTTTGCCCGAACCCGCCGCAGCGGGCAGCGAATTGCGGACCTTTTTGCGGAAGAGCCGCTGGCTGAGCCGGAGGAGCAGGAGGTTCCCGAGGGGACGGACATTACCTTTGACCATGTTTCCTTTTCGTATGGGGAGACGGAGGTCCTCCATGACATTTCCCTCTGCTTCCCGGCGCGCAGCGTGACAGCGCTGGTTGGCCCCTCCGGCTCCGGAAAATCCACAATTACGCGTCTTGCGGCGCGCTTCTGGGACCCGACAAAAGGGGAAGTCCGCCTTGGCGGTGCGAATATCCGGCATATGAAAGCCGACGAGGTTTTAGAGCGCGTCAGCATTGTATTTCAGGATGTCTACCTGTTTCACGATACCATTGAGGAAAATATCCGGATGGGGCGCGCCGACGCCTCGCCGGAAGAAATTATTGAGGCGGCAAAAACGGCGGCCTGTCACGACTTTATTATGGCGCTGCCAAATGGATACCAGACGATAGTGGGGGAGGGCGGGTCAACGCTCTCGGGCGGAGAAAAGCAGCGGATTTCCATTGCCCGTGCCCTGCTGAAGGATGCTCCCATCGTTTTGCTGGATGAAGCCACTGCCTCCCTGGACCCGGAAAACGAGGTGTTGATTCAACAGGCCATCTCCGCGCTGGTGGCGGATAAAACCGTACTTGTGATTGCGCATCGGCTCCAGTCCATTATGAGCGCGGACAGCATTATCGTTCTGGAAAATGGTCGTGTGGCGGAAAGTGGGACTCACGAAGCACTTTTGGCCCGGGAGGGGCTGTATGCCCATCTCTGGGAGGAGCAAAGCCGCGCAGGAAGCTGGCAGCTCGGGCAATAATTGTTCGGAAATCACCCATGTTTTTTTAAGAAAATGGATTTCATGCAATAAGAAAGCATAGGAAAATAGCCTAGGAGTGCGGGCCGTCAGCCTGCACTCCTATACCTTTGTTAAGTGGGGTTTAGATTTTTGTTGAATTAAAAAATGTTTAGGAGTAGAATGAGGTTAGGTAAAACTAACTAAAACCTTCGGGGACCGCTGCCTGCGGAGGAAATGCCGGGCAGTATTTTTTGATTGGGGGAAAGAAGGAATGAAGGTCAGTCACATTATATACCGTGTTCAGGATTTGGAGCGGGGCGTGGAGGCGTTTCGTGAAAAGGGCTTTGTGGTGGAATACGGCAGAGAAAAAAATCCGATCAATGCCTTGGTTTACTTTTCCGAGGGCCCTTATTTTGAGCTTTTGGCAGGCACGAAAATGCCCGCGGCGGCGAAAAAAGTGTTTCGGCTTTTAGGGCAGGGCAAGCTGGTTGACCGACTGGATTCTTACGACGCCCACACAGGTGGTCCCTGCGAGCTGGCATTGGAAAACTACGCTGAAAATTTGGAGAGTGAAAGCGCCATTCTAAAAAAATATGGGTATACAATGTTTCAAACACCTTCCCGCCGCAACGATACGAAGGGCCGGAAGCTTCGATTCAGGGTGGGCGCTCCAAATGATCTCCAAATCCCATTCTTGATGACCTATTTTAACATCGATCCCAAGCCGAAGGGGTTTGTCCACCCCAACGGCGTTTCAAAGATTAGTCACGTTACCTTTGGCACAAGAGGGGAGTTGTTCCCCCTGATACGGGAGCTATGTGATGATGAGCTGTTGGAATTAAAGGAGGGCAACGGGATAACCGATATTGAATTTGCGTACGCGCCGGGCCGAGAGAATACCCTGGTCGTTTTATAGAGCATATCGCCGGATTGAGAGCGGGGCTGAAAAGCCCCGCTCTCAGCGCGTAAGACACAGCTTGTGGATGCCCAGAAAGGCCAGGTAGAAGCAGATGTCCGCTTGCGGCGCAGGGGCTTGTCCGGCTGTGCATATATTGGCGGCTCTACCGGTCCTACCGGCGCAACCGGTGCGGACGGAGCACAGGGCCTTATCGGTCCCACCGGCCCCACCGGCGCAACTGGCCCGACCGGCCCCACCGGGACTTTTGCTCCCGAAGAAGTGCTCTTCAACGTCCTGGGCCCCGTAGGGTCAGCTACCGTAGGGCTTGGTGAAAACCTGACTTTCCAATCTTCTACGCTGGATATCACAGTAACACAGGGCTCTGCAATTGTAACAATTGAAGATACTACCCCTGCCGGACCCACCGGCGCAACTGGCGCAACTGGCGCAACCGGCCCCACTGGTCCCACCGGCGCAACCGGAGCTGATGGCGTAACTGGCCCCACCGGTCCTACCGGCGCAACTGGCGCAACCGGCCCCACTGGTCCCACCGGCGCAACCGGGGCTGATGGCGTAACTGGCCCGACAGGCCCCACCGGCGCAACCGGGGCTGATGGCGTAACTGGCCCGACAGGCCCCACCGGCGCGGACGGCCCCATTGGCCCGACAGGCCCCACCGGCGCAGACGGCCCCATTGGCCCGACAGGTCCCACCGGCGCGGACGGCCCCATTGGCCCGACAGGCCCCACCGGCGCGGACGGCCCCATTGGCCCGACAGGCCCCACCGGCGCGGACGGCCCCATTGGCCCGACAGGTCCCACCGGCGCGGACGGCCCCATTGGTCCGACAGGCCCCACCGGCGCGGACGGCCCCATTGGCCCGACAGGTCCCACCGGCGCGGACGGCCCCATTGGCCCGACAGGCCCCACCGGCGCGGACGGCCCCATTGGCCCGACGGGTCCCACCGGAGCGGACGGCCCCATTGGCCCGACAGGTCCCACCGGAGCGGACGGTCCGCAGGGACTTATCGGTCCCACCGGCCCCGACGGCGCGACTGGCCCCACCGGCCCCACTGGTGCCGGTGCGATTATCCCCTTTGCATCCGGACTGCCCGTTGCTCCCACGGCTCTGCTGACAGGTCTTGTGGGTCTGCCTGCGGTGGTGAGCTTCGGCAATAGCACGGTTCTGCCCAATGTTTTGGGCGCAACCATCGACCTTACCGGCGCGGCGGGGCTGATGGCCAACATGTCCTTCTCCATGCCCAGAGATGGGGTTATCACGGATATCACCGCGTATTTCAGCACCGTGCTTGCCCTGACTTTGATTGGCGGAGCGGCGACCGTCACTGCCCAGCTCTACGCCTCCACCACGCCCGATAACACCTTCTCGCCCGTTGCCGGGACGGCAGTGGCGCTGGCCCCCACGTTCAGCGGAGTGGTGGCGATTGGAGACGTTGCCTTTGGAACGATTACCGGCCTGAACATTCCTGTGACGGCGGAAACCCGGCTGCTGCTTGTGTTCTCCGTCACCACTACCGGGCTTACGATTGCCACCACGGTTACAGGCTATGCCAGCGGCGGCGTGAACATTGCCTGATTTTTAAAGCGCTTCCGGACGGAACGTCCGTCAGCCGGCCCGCCCGCCCACACGCGGGCGGGCCGGTACTTAATTTTTTCCGAGAGGTGAAATGCGGATGAATACCATCAGCTTGTGCATGATTGTCAAAAACGAGGAGGTGCAGCTTGCGGACTGCCTTTCCTCCGTGGAGGGCATTGCGGACGAGATTATTATTGCGGACACCGGGTCCACAGATTCCACAAGGGAAATTGCGAGTAAATTTACAGATAAAATTTTTGATTTTTTATGGGTGGACGACTTTTCCGCAGCCCGCAATTTTTCCTTTTCCAAGGCGACAATGGACTATATTCTCTGGTTGGATGCCGACGACGTGCTGCTGCCCGAGGACCGGGAAAAGCTGAAAAAGCTCAAAGAAGAGCTGGACCCCTCCGTGGACGCGGTGATGATGAAATACAATATCGCCTTTGACAAAAACGGGGCCGTCACCTTCAGCTATTTCCGGGAGCGGCTGTCGAGGCGGGAGCGGCAGTTTTCGTGGAGGGAGCCGGTGCACGAATACTTGGCCACCGACGGAAAAATTATTCATACGGATATTGCAGTGACCCATCGAAAGCAAAAAGTATCCTCGTCAGACCGCAATCTCACCATTTACCGGCGGATTCTGGACGATGGAGGAGAGCTTTCGCCCCGGGGTCTCTATTATTACGCCCGGGAGCTGAAGGATCATGCCCGATATGCTGAGGCGATTCGGTATTTCAGCCTGTTTCTCGACGGCGGAAAGGGCTGGGTGGAGGACAACATTGCCGCCTGCAACGAACTTGGGGAGTGCTATCACCGTGAAAACCGGCGACAGGAGCAGTTAATGGCCCTTACCCGCGCCTTTAGTTATGACACGCCCCGGGCGGAGACTTGCTGTGCGCTGGGCTATGCGTGGAAAGAAAAGGGCGATTTTAAAAGGGCTGTTTTCTGGTTCCGTCTGGCCGCGATGCTGGAGCGGCCGGAAAACAGCTTGGGCTTCACCCGGGAGGACTGCTGGGGCTTCATCCCTTGCATTGAGCTTGCGGTGTGCCTCGATAAGCTGGGTCAGACCCAGACTGCAGAGCAGTACAACGAGCTGGCCGGAAGACTGAAGCCGGAGGATCCCGCAGTGTTGCACAACCGGGTATATTTTCAGTCGCTGAAAGCCGCCAAGCAACCGGAGGGTCAGGAAACCTGAGTAAAAAGGCCCGTCGACTTTAGTCAACGGGCCTTTTTAAAACTTTATCGGGTGGGGAGATTCCATTCTCCCCGCCCGGCGGCAATTTAGGGTTATCCGTTGCGGCTGGCCAAATCAAGCCGCTGCAGCTCCAGAATGGCGGCGCACAGCCGGTCCTCGTCCCGGATACTCATAGACTCGAAAAAACAGCCGAACCGAGTCTCCACCTTGTTGACCGGCTGTGCCCAGCAGATCTGGGTGGTGAATACAAAGGGCTGAGGCTGAGATTCATCCAGCCAAAGATTGGTCAAAAGAAGGTGGTCGCCAGGGCGGTAGCGGTCCTGACTGCGCAGTTGGATGCCTCCAAGGCTTACGTCCACCACCTTGCACAATCGGGCGTAATACTGGCCTTCGCCCCGAAGACTTTCAGGATACAGGGCGTTGATGCACAGCGCGTTGGCCCGTAGGGAAACAGGCTGACGGAAGTTCACCCGCTGCTCCCTGCGATGGCATTTGGACAGGCTGCCAAGCTTCCAGAAGGTGCGAGAACTGCCGTGGATCTTTCCCAGCCACACCTGCGTCGATTTTCGTGGAATGTGCAAAATGAGCTTAAAGTCATCATTGTAGATAACTGGGGGAGCCTCCCGCCCCCCGGCGGGAAAAATCGCCAGCGAGCCGTTGTCCATGCCCTGCACGCGGCCTAAGAAAACCAGCATGTTGTCGTTGGGCTTTCTCACCTCGCACAGGTGGCCCACTGCTTCCCGAAGGTCTGCCGGAGTAGCCGCACAGGGCCCTTCGTCCTCTTCCGGGACGGTTGTTTTGTATGCCATAGACAGCAACTCCTTTTAGAACTGAATTTACAGCGTGATGGCGCGGCAGAGAATCACGGCCATTTGAGCACGGGTAAGAGAGGACTGGGGGTTCAGCTTCCCATTGCTACCGCCCTGAAAAACGCCGAGGCGTACCATGGCAGCCAGATCGGCCGCTGCGTAATCGGAGACGGCGGCGCTGTCGGCAAAGCCGGAGAGGTCGGACCTGCTTCCCGCCGTAAGGCTCCAGCCGGAAGCTCGCATGGCCCGGGCAAGAAACACGGCTGCCTGCTGGCGGGAGAGAGGCTGTGTCGGGTAAAAGTTGGAGCCGCTGCCCTGAGCAATGCCCAGCGTCTGCGCAACCTTCACGGCTTCGGCATAGACGCTGCCTGCAGGCACATCGGCAAAGCCCGGGCCGCCGGAGGCGGTGAACTGAAACGCGCGGTTGAGCATCAGCATAAAGCTGCCCCGGGTGATAGCTGCGCCGGGAGAAAAGGAGCCGCCGCCTGTGCCGTTTACCACACCGGCAGAATACAGGTATTCTACGGAGGAGGAGGCCCAGGTGTAATTCCCCATGTCGGTAAAGGAGCTTGCCTTGGTTTCTGAGGTGACGGTGATGACAACGGAGCCGGAGTAAGAGTTGCCCTGGCTGTCTTTCCCGGTGTAGGGAATGGTGGTTGTGCCGGTATAGCCCGCAGCGGGGACAAAGGACAGGTTGGAAACCAGCGGTGAGCCGGAGGCGGAATAGGTCGTCCCGGAGGTCACGGCCGTGCCGGGTGCGGAGGAGGAAGTGTACTGATACCGTAGCTGCCCCACGCTGGAGGAGGGCTGGGAAAAGGCCGCGCTGACAAAGGAGCCCGCGCCCCGTGCGCTGCACGCAAGCTGGAACGCGGAGACGTCAAAGGACGCTGCTTTCCCGGCGGAAGTTGTGTAGTAAATCACGCCCGCGGACGCCGCTTTCTTTACCTCTACGCTTATGGAGCCGGTATAGCGCTGTCCGCCGGTGTCATAGCCGGTGTAGGAAATCGTCGCCGTGCCGCTCCATCCGGAGGCGGGGACGAAGGTAACGTTATTGAGGTAGGGCGAGGAAGAGCGGTAATAGCCGGTGGAAGCGGAGACGGTGCTGCCGGTGCTGGAGGAGGAGCTGTAATTATAGCGCAGCGTCCCCACAGAAGAGGAGGGTAGGGTAAAGCGGACGTAATTCAGGTTTCGGTCCGTCTCCTCCCGACATACGGTGTCAAAATCGTTGGCGGAAAAATTCACGGGGGTGTCCTGCTTTGTGGAATAGGACACGCCGCTTGCGGCGGAGTCCCGGACGGTGACCCTCACCGTGCCGGTAAAGCGCTGCCCGCCGGAGCTGTATCCGGTAAAGCTGATATCCACCGTGCCACTCCACCCGGAGGCAGGAACGAAATACACGTTGTCCAGATACGGCGAGGAGGAGCGGTAGTAGCTGGTGGAGGAGGAAACCGTGCTGCCGGTGCTGGAGGAAGAACCGTAATTATACCGCAGCGTCCCGTAGGAGGACGAGGGCAGGGTAAAGGTGACATAGTTCAGCCACTGGCCGGTTTCGTCGTCACAGCGGGTGTTGAAGTCGTCCACGTCAAACCGCACGGCGGTGTCCCGCCGGGTGGAATAGGACAACGTACCGGAGGAGGAAGAGGTGGAATCCACGTCCACGGTGACAACGCCGGTGAAGCTCTGGCTGTTGCTTCCGTACCCGGTGAAGGAGATATCCGCCGTCCCGGTCCAGCCGGAGGCGGGAACAAAATACACGTTATCAAGATACGGCGAGGAGGAGCGGTAATAGCTGGTGGAGGAGGAAATATAGCTTCCGGAGCTGCTGGAGGAGCTGTAATTGTACCGCAGCGCCCCCACGGAGGAGGCGGGCAGGGTAAAGCGGACATATTGCAGGCGAACGCCCAGCACGTCCTCGCACAGGCTGTTAAAATCGCTGGCGTTGAACCGGGCGGACCGGTTTTTCGAGGTGGAGTACTGGATGTTTCCCCGACTGCCCGCGCTGGTAGAAACAGTGATGGAAACAGACCCGCCGAAAGAGTTTCCGTTGGTGTCCCGGCCGGTATAGGAGATGGAAAGGGTGCCGGAATACCCATCGGCGGGCACAAAGCTCACATCGGAGAGCAGCGGGGATTTGCTGCGGTAATAAGCCGTGCCGGAGGTGACCTTGTTGTCAAGGTCGCTGCCGTTGTATTTGTAGAACAGCGTCCCCTTGGAGGTCGAGGGCAGAGAAAAGGTCACGTATTGCAGCTCGTGCCCTGTGGCGGCCCGACAGACCGCGCTGAAATCCTCGTCATTGAAATCCACCCGGTTTCGCCCTGTGGTGGAATAGCTGATGCCGGAGACGGCGGCCACGTTTACCTCGATGGTCCCCTGAAAGGACCGGGAGGCGGAGGAGGAATCGTAGCCGGTGTAGCGGATGACGGCGGTGCCGGAGAAATCTGCCTTGGGCACAAAGGTCACGTCGGAGAGCCACCGGGTTCCCCGGTCGCCGGAGTAGGAATAATCCTCGTTGGATCCCACGCCCGTGCCGGGAACGCCCTCGGAAACATAGCCGTAATACAGGGTTCCGGCAGAGGCCGGGACATATAATCCCGTGACATAGGACAGGGAGGATTGCAGCACCCGGCTGCATTCGGTGTTGATTTTTCCGGCGACATAGGAAAAGGACAGGGGATCGTCGTTTCGGGCGGAGTCTGTGATGACGTTTGCAACAGCTTCCTCCGCCGTGACCTGACATGTGGCGGAATAGGCCCCCGCCGTGGCGGTAATGACGGCAGTCCCGGAACTTCCGGCAGTGACAAGCCCGCTGGAAGACACCCGGGCAACCAATTCGTTGCTGCTGCTCCACGTCACCGTCTCGTCAATGCCGATGGGGAGAAACAGCGAGGCGGTAAGCTGGCGGCTTTCCTGTGTTTTCATAGAGAGGGATGCATTGCTGAGGACAATGCCCGGAAGAAGGACGCTCCGGCTGACCGTGGCGGAATTTGTGACCGTAGGGTCCGTGTCCCACGTGGCGGTCACGGTGACGGAAACGTCGGTCCGCCCGGGCCGTTCGCCCCGGAGGATGGAAACCGTCTCTCCAACGCCGCTGACCGAGGCCACGGCGGTGTCGCCGCTGGTCCAGGCATAGGTATAGGTCAGGGCCGCGCCCGTCGGCGCGCCGGAAACGTCCACGGTCACGGTGCGGCTGCTCTCATTGAGGAGCAGCTCGCCGGTGCCGTCTCTGAAGCTGACGGAAAGACCGGAGAGGTCCGGCCCGGCGGGGGGAGGCTCTGCCTCGTCCGCCGCCGCGGGAAGAATCAGGGAGACGGACAGCAGCGCCGAAAGCAGAAGCGCCGACCCCCTGCGGAAAAGTTTGTTATTCATGGAGGACTCCTTTTCGTTCCGGGTCATGTGGTCATATCCCAGTCCTGCGTTACCACAAAGCGCGGCAACGCGCCGCTGGTGTCCAGCTTAACGGTCAGGGGGATTGCGTGGACGTTGCCGCCCTTATCGCCCAGCTCCGTGGCTGCGTAAATGTACGCGCCGTTCTGGGCGTTGGTAAAGCTAAAGGTGACAGAGGAAATTTTCTGGGCGGCTGTGCCTGGGGTCAGGGAGAACGCCGCACTTTTGTTAAAGGCCAGCCCCGCGGAATAGAAGCCGGACGAAGACATGCTGATGGTGGCCTCCAGCGGTGTCACTGTCTGATTGGAGGTGCCGGGGTCCTTCACAACCCAATAGAGGTCCTCGTTAAATACCAGCGTCACGGTGCCGGTGTAGGCGGTTCCGGCCGCATTTAGCTGGATATCGGACAGGCAGTCCGTCACCATGGGGGGCGTTGCATCCGTGTTGAACACGGGGCGGATGGCCCGGAACGCATCGCCGGAACCGGCGGAGCTTTTGGCCACGGTCAGGAAGGTGTACCACGTCGTGCCCACCATGCCGGGGGAGCAGTCCACGGTTTTGTTGCGGATGCTTGTGGCCTCGCCGCTCATAGTCACGTCGCCGCTGGTGGTGGTCTGAGATCGGATGAACTCCGCAAAGTCGTCTTTTGCCGTCTGGGTGGCGTACTCGTCAAACACGGAGCCTGCCAGCTCGTTATTCTTAAAAAAGCTGTTGCTCATGGCGTCCAGCACTGTGTAGACCTTGCCCGTGCCGGTGCCTTTTCCGGCGTATGCAGTATTGAACTCGTCCTTTTTGTCGAGAAGCACATAATCGACCATAGGTCGGCTCAGGTTGCCCGGCTCGCTGCCGTTCACCGCCAGCAGATAGTTTACGTCTGAGGTGGTGTCCGTCTTAATGGAGACGTTGGGATTGCTGATGGTCAGCTCAATGATGGGACGAGAGGTTTCGGAGGTGTCAAAGCCGAAGAGATACGGCTTCTCGGAATAAATGGTAGAGGCGCTGCCCTGAAGGACGAAATAAGCCACATACTGCGTCTTCGGGCTGAGGCCCCGCAGGGGAATGGTCACATTGCTTCCGAAATAAGAGACGCTGCCCTTGATAATGGAATTGTCGTTATAGGGGGGCGTCATAATATTGCCGCTGGTGGGAACAGAGGAGAATGCCAAAAGACTGGTGTCGACGGTGGTGCTTTTGGGAAGCTTGTCCCAGTTGGCAGAGGTAAGAGATACACTGCCGCCCAGCTCCTGGGAAAGCGTGGTGGTAATGGTGGACACGGGGGCAATTACGTAGTAAATCTTACCGGAGGTGCGGGTGAGCTGGACGCTGATGGAGCCGCTCACGTCCAGCGCGTCAATCTTGGGATAGCCGGTGACGAATTCCGGAATCATCGTGTCACTGAAAATGTGCTTCATCGTGTAATCCGAAGGACTGCCCACCTTCACAAGGCCGTCGGACACAGCCTGCGTCAGGTCTTCGTCCTGCATGGCGCCCACGGCCAGATTGTGCAGTGCGCTCTTATCCGACCCGGCGACGGCCTGCACCTGCATTTCCACCTTGCCGCTCCAGGTCTTACGCCCCTCCTCGCCGTCTACGTTTTTGATGGAGGTAAAGCGGATGCCGTAATACCGGGTGGTGGTCACGTCCCGCAGCAGCTCCGCGTTGGTGGAGGAGCTGGTGTTTCCGTCGCGGAAATAGCGGGTGTAGCTTGCGCCGTACATCGTTCCGTCGGTGGAGTTGATCTCGGCGGAGTTGGCATGCTTTTTCCATGCGCCTTCCACCACCGAGCCGTCCGAGGCGATGGTATTCACCTTTTCATAAAGGTCGAATTTGGCGGGGATGTTCATGCGGAACAGCAAGTCCCAGTACACGCCGTCGCCCGCGTTGCCGGTGGAGAGGGGAAGCGCCCGGAACGACATGTCAAAGTCTACGTTCACGCCGTTTACCATGGCAGAGACATCCGTGCTGGAAAACTGAATCTGGGCGAACACGGTGGTAAAGGCCGACAAGGTGATGGGATTGGGCTTGATGATATTTTTGGCGGTGGACGTGTCGGCAATGTTCTGGATTTTAAAATAATACTTCGCGCCGCTTTTCAGCTTCAGCGCCTGCCCGGATTTAAAGGTGACGACGGTTTTGCCGTCCTCGGAGGTAATTTCCACATAGCGATAGTCAATGGTCCAATCTGTGCTGGAGCCGCTGGCCGCGGTTCGCTCTACCACCCGCTCCGCGGGCGCAACGTCGGCGGACCAGAGCTGGATATCGTCCCGCAGAAGGCTGGTGAGGACTTCTGTGGCGGCATCCCGCTCCGCCTGCGTAGTCGAGGTGTCGCGGGATTTTTGGTAGAGGGCCAGAAGCTGGTGGTTGGTCCCGGAATCCTGTACGTTTTCGCTGAAAACAAGGCGAATGTCCGTGTCTGCCAGAGGAGAGGTGCCCGCTGCGTCGTTGGTACGGGTGAACTCCTGGGTGATGGACGGCGGGTTGGTGTCCAGCGTGTGGACGGTGAGCTTGCCCACGGGGTCGGAGTAGTTTCCGGCCTTGTCCTGCGCCACGTAATACACGTCATAGGCCGATTCGGAGGTAAGCCCGGTGATGCTGATCAAGGCCTCCTTATTGGCGGTGGCGGACACCTTTCCGGATTTCAGGCCGTTGATGCCGCTGGACACCTGAAGCTTGGCCTCCGGACTGCTGAGGGAGGGCTTAGTGGTCTGGCCGTTCATGGGCTTGGGGTATTCGTCCCCCTGCTTCACCGCCACCCAGAAGATGGTGGCGGCTTCGTCCACCACGGCGCTCATCCCCACGGAGGTTTCCTTAATGGAGGTAACGGTGGGGCCGGATACAAAGGTGGGCGGCGTGCCGTCCAGCGTCGTAAACGAGACTTTTTTTACAGCGGAGCTTTTTGCCCCGTCCGCGTCGGTGAGCCAGAGGAATAGGTCGTAATCCGTCAGCTCCTTCAAGGTTCCCTGCCGGTTGACCAGGAAGGTGTCGGTCACGTTTTTCACCATGTTCCACGAGCCGGAGCCCAGATTTCCGGACAGCGACCCGGATTTGAAGTCCGCGGCGGTGGGCGCTGTGGCGTTTTTGGGCATCAGCGCGTAATACAGCCGGCAGGATTTGGTGGTCATCACCGTAACCTCGCCGGAAATGTTGGTGATTTTGGACATGTAGGGATAGCCCGTGGCAAAGGCCGGAACAGAAGCGTCCGACGTTGCGAAGGACACGGCCTTCACGGGGCTGCGCTGCTCCCGCTGGTCCACCAGCATGGCGGAGAAGTAGTAGGACCCGTCGGAGGTAAGCCCGGTGAGGGAGGCAGTGTAGTCCGTGTTGGACTTCTCGGCCTTGATATTGCCGCTTTTCAGGATGCGGGCGTTGTTGGTGGGTTTCAGCAGATCGGCCTCGCCCACGGACCCGTCGGTCACAGAGGTGACGGCCCAGTAAAGCGTGCCGGACTTGTTGGTGCGCATCAGTCCCTTTGCCGAGACGGAGGCTACGTCGGTCATTTTGGGATAGCCCGCCAGAAGCCGGGGATCGGCGGAGGATTCCGCGGCCAGCGTGGTGTCCATCTTCTGGCCGTGGATATCGGCGTTGACGCCGGGGCGAATATTAATGACGTCCGGCAGCATGTCGGCCTTGGTGCCGTCGGCATTTACGTTGAGCTGCTCCACGTCGCCCCGTCCGGTGAGGGTGGTGCCGGTATCCAGATTCAAAACCTTGGCAACAGCCCCGTTGAGCACCGCCACGGAGGAGCCTGCGGCCCGCTCGTCCACAGTCAGGGAGAGGACGGAGCCCTTTGCTATGTTGACAACGGATTCGGGAGTGACGGTAACGATTTCCTTGAGGTTGCCTGCGGCAGTGAGGGTGGTTCCGGCTTCGCCGTCCACCCGGATGGCGGTCAGGCCATAGCTGTTTTCAGTGGCGTCTTCCACGTAGGAGGGGGTGCGGATCAGGGTTTCGTCAATTTTGGTGCTGCCCTCTGCCCGGATGGAGACGATGTTGTTGGCCAGATTGTCCATCACCAGCGTGGGGGCGGTGACACCGCGGAGAATCACGCTATTGTTGCCCTTTTCACTCTCACCCGCACCGCACACCACAATTTTGCCCAGCACGGTGACGTTTTCCAGCGTCACATTGCCAAGACCCAGTCCGCCGGTGATGTACAGGTTTCCGGCGATGGTGGTGTCCTTCAGCGTCACGCCGGAGGTGGAAATGGTGACGTTTCCGTACACGCCGCCAAGGGTGTGGGTCCCGGATTTATTGACGGGGGTGCCGATGGCGTTTACCAGCAGCACGGCCATCTGGCCCCGGGTGATGCTCTGTTTGGGGCGGAAGGATCCGTCGCCGTAGCCGCTGAGAATCCCCTCGGTCACGGCGCTGCGGATTAGCCCCCTGCTGTAATTGGAGAGCTTGCCGCTGTCGGTAAAGTCGATGCTGGCGCCCGGCTCGTCGTCCAGCACCAGATTGCGGCCCAGGAGAACCGCCGCCTGCTCCCGGGTGACAGAGCTTTTGGGCGCGGCGGTGTTTTTGCTGGTGCCGTTAAAGTAACCGGTGGTGTAGCCGATGTTGATATCATCGTAATACCAGTCGGAGGCCTTCACGTCCCGGAACGGAACAGTGGCGCTGACGTCGTCATAGCCGAAGGCCCGGTTGACCAGCACCACAAATTCCGCGCGGGTCAGTGTGCGGTCGGGGTGGAGGTTGCCGGAGGAGTCCCCCCGCATTACGCCCCAGCTCACCAGCTTTTCAAGATAAGGCTCCATCCAGCCGGCGGCGGAGGCGGGGACCGCCAGACCGGGCAGCAGGGACAGAGCCATCGTCAGGCAAAGCACGGCGGACAGCAGCCGCGTTCCCCAGCGGCTCTTTCGGATTCCGTTCAGTTTCATAGCGAGGCTTCCTTTCTCTATCTGGGTCTATCTCTTTAAGTACTCTTTTTTAAGACGGTGCTATTTCCGCGCGTCGCGGTTTGTGATCTGCTGGGAAAAAACAGTCTCCCGCAGCAGGACCTCCTCGTCGTGAATCAGGTCCACAAATTTTGCAGCGTACAGCGGGATATTGGAGTTGGACGGCCGCAAACGAAGAATCTGCGTCCGCAGAATCAAGGGCTGGGAGGTGATGGGTACCACCACCTCCACAATTTCGGAGAGATTGAGGGGGAAATTGCAGAAAAAGGCGATTCCCCCGCAGCTCAAATCATGACACACGATGGGCAGACGCCCCGTCCACGAGCCGGTGACGGGATAGAGGAAGCTTTCAAACCGGACGGGAACCCGCAGGTTTTGCCGCGGGCTTTCTCCCGCCTCGTTCAGCGGATTCACTTCAATCATGTCCGCATGGTCGGTGGAGATAATAATCGCGATCATGTTGGGTCGGTCTGCATCCATGGAGATCAGGTTGATAATTTCGTGCTCCAGCACCTCGGGAAGGTCGGTTTCCTCCAGTCGGAGCCGCCAAGGCGTCTTTTCCGGCGGCGTTTCAAGGCGGGCGTGGGCCAGCGGCTCGTTTCGGCTGTCGGAGAGCATATAGCGATTAGAATATTCGGGCATCATTCAGCCTCCTTTTCTGGGGCGGGAGACGGCGCGCGGCGCCGTCTCGGCTTATCGGGCTGCCTGGGGTCAAATTCCAGAAAGTATACGTAGATGTCCACGATGGCCTGATAAAGAGACGGGGGAATTTCCTGTCCCAGCTCCAGCTGGGAGAGCATGGTGGCCAGAGAATTGTCCTCGTAGACGGGGACGCCGCTGTCCGCCGCCACCTCCACAATCTTCTCCGCCAGATACCCCATGCCCGAGGCCACCACCACCGGGGCCGCATTGGCCCCGTATTGCAGCGCCACCGCCTTGCCGGCGGGTCTTTTTCTCTCAGGCTCTGACATTGACACTGTCCTTTCCACTGAAGATTTTAGGAAAAATTTCCGACACAGTCAAGGGCTTGACCATTTTTTCCACGTCCACGGAGCCGGCGGAAAAGCCGTTGTCCGCCAGAATGCCGCTTAAAGAGGCGCGGATAATGTCGGAAAACGGAGCCACAGACTCGGGGCAGCGCACCGCCAGATCCACGGAGGTTCCCTTGCTGGATATCACGATGTCGAACAGGCCCAGAGGCTCCACGTCCGCCTTCAGAAGAAAGCGCAGTGTGCGCGCTTCGTCCTCCTGAGGACGGTCGTCCCGGTCTGCGTCCGGGTCTACCCATATCTCAGAATACATCATTCTTTCATTCCATACAAGCGGGAGAATGAAATGATTTAAGGGCATATACACGCTTTCATTCACAAGCAGGGACGCGACCATGGCGCCAAACCGCTCCTGCGCCTCCACGCCGGCGGAGCCGCGCAGAGCCATATCCGCGGCGGAGGCCAGACGGTCGGCGAAGGCATTATTCCTCCCCATGCGCTCAAAGGGCGTGTTTTTCAGCATCCGAAGCAGCGCCGCGTCCTCCGCCCCCCGCAGGTCCCCAAGGGTGCCCCGCAGAGACGGATGGTCAAACAATCGGCGCAGCGCATAAAGCATCCCATCCTGCGAGCCGCTTTCATACCGGGCGATGTCCAGCGTCAGCATGGACAGGGCGGAGCGGACCCGCCCCATGTCGTGGGAACGGGAGATATAGTCGGACAAATACGGAATGATCTGGCCCTGTAAAAGCTTCAGCGCCCCGGCCCGGTCCCCGGCCAGCATACTGTTTTGAAGCTGCCCGGTGAGATCCGACACTTGCGCGCCCCAGCTCCGGGGGAGAGAGGAGATAATTCGATTCAGGCCCCGCAGGAGGTTATCCTCAATGTGGGCGGTGGAAGAAAAATCCCCGTATTGCTTGAGAAACTGCAAAATGTCGCTCCGCAGGCTTTGAGAATCCGCTGCGCGGTAGGCGTTTCGCAGCGCCGCGAAAAACGCCCCGCCAAAGCGGCTGGCGGAAACCGACTGGTCCTGAAGAAACCGCAGAAACTCTCCCTCGTTCATCCGCAGCAGGTCCAGAATCTGAGACAGGTCCCCCGCGCTTCCCGCCCGCAGACCGGAGGACACGGAGGTCCTTGCACCTCCTGCCAGCGTGCGGAGCAGGTCTGCGGAGATACTGTTGCCGCTTTCCGACACCCTCTGGAGAAAGGCCTGAAAGTTGGAGTCATACCGCAGGGGGAGGGAGCCGGACTCCTCTCCGGCGGCATGCTGCTGGCCGCTGTTGGAGTCCGACCGGTTGACGCGGCCCGGGTTGGGGACATTCTGAATGCCGGGGTCATAGGCCGTGTTGGGAATGGAACGGTTGGCGGCGGCTGGTTCCCGTGCGGGGACGGGATTGGTGACGTTCATAATTTCCGGCATAGGTTCAGCTCCGTTTCGTTACTTCAAAAATTTCACAAATCTGCAACAAATTTCAAGGCAATTCGTTGACGCGGGACGCGGAAGACATTATAATGAAAAAAACAGGAAACCTGTCGTTCTTTGCGGATACGCAAAAAGCGGCTTTTGGAAATATTTTTGCAAGGCGTTAACTTTTTCCTGAAAACGGTCGATATGTCAGGTGAATTGCTGAATATTTGGAAAGGGGGGCGGTGCTCCCCTTCCTTGAAAAAGAGAGGGGCGGCTTTTTATGGACAACGGCGGAAACGAAAGCATTCTGGAAACTTATCTCTACGAGACAAATACCCTGCTGGAGCAGCTGGACAGCATCGTTCTGGCGGCGGAGCAGGCGGATACCTTTACGGAAAACGACGTGAACGAAATTTTCCGCATCATGCATACCATCAAGGGCGCTTCCGCCATGATGGAATATGAATCCCTGACCACGGTGGCCCACCGGATCGAGGATATGTTCTTCATCGTCCGGGAGCGTTCCATGGATGTGATTCCCCACGCGGAGCACGGGTTGCTGTTTGACATGATGTTCACGGCCATCGATTTTTTCCGCGGCGAGGTAGAGAAGGTCCAGAGCGGCCAGCCTCTATCTGATGACATCGGCAAATTACTTGAAAAAATTAATAGTCTGATTGCCAAAATTCAAGGTGAGGCAGAGACTGCCGGGGCCGCCGGCTCCGCACCCTCCGCCCAGCCTGCCGCAGCGCCTGTCCCCGGGACGGAGCCCGGCTTCCCTTACGGGCTGCGGGTGTTCTTTGACGAGGGCGCGGGCATGGAAAACCTGCGGGCATTCATGCTGGTGACGGAGCTGCGTGGCATCTGCGGAGAAGAAAATTTCACCTTCTCCCCCGCCGACGTGGAGACGGACACCTCCACCACCGAGACAATTGTAACCCAGGGCTTTGTGCTCTTCTTCCGCATGGCGGCGGACCGCACGGGAGCCATTCACGTGGTGTCGGGCTCCGGCTCCGTCCGGGGCTATCAGACGTTTGACGGGCCTACGGCTCCCGCGCAGGAGGAAACCAAGCGCACCGCGCCCGCCGCCGAAGCCGTCCGGCATGCAGAGCAGAAAAGCACCGTTTCCGCGCCGAAGGCGGCGCGGGAGGAAGCCTCCCCGGTCAAAAGCGCGGCGGCTGCTCCGGCTCCCGCGCAGGCGGGCGGCGCTCATCCCAAGGAAAGCCTGATCAGCGTGAACCTCAGCAAGCTGAACCAGCTGATGGATGTGGTGGGCGAAATCGTCATCACCGAGTCAATGGTCACTGCCTCCCCCGATTTAAAGGGGATGAAGCTGGACAACTTCACCAAGTCCGCCCGCCAGCTCCGCAAGCTCACCGACGAGTTGCAGGACGTTTCCATGTCGCTGCGGATGGTTCCGGTGCTGGGCACCTTCCAGAAAATGCAGCGCATTGTGCGGGACATGGGCAAAAAGCTGGGCAAGCGGGCGCGGCTGACGCTGGTGGGCGAGGACACGGAGGTGGACAAGACCATCGTGGACGGCATCGGCGATCCTCTGATGCACATTGTCCGCAACGCTATGGACCACGGCATTGAGGAGACGGAGGAGGAGCGCATCGCCGCGGGCAAGGACCCCGAGGGCGAAATCATCCTCTCCGCCAGCCACACCGGCGGCGAAGTCATCATTCAGGTGAAGGACGACGGCCGGGGCGTGGATTATGACCGGGTTTTGAAAAAGGCGGTGGATGCGGGCCTTGCAAGCCCTGATGCGGAATACAGCTCCAAGGAGATCATTAACTTCCTTCTGATGCCCGGCTTCTCCACCAACACGGAGGTGACGGAGTTTTCCGGCCGGGGCGTTGGGATGGACGTGGTAAAGAAAAACGTGGAGGAGGTGGGCGGCGCCGTGGTGCTGACCAGCGAGCCCGGCAAGGGCATGACCGCCACGCTGAAAATTCCCCTGACTATGGCGATTCTGGACGGGATGGAGGTTTCCGTGGGCTCCTCCATTTTCACCATTCCCATCAACAACATCCGCCAGTCCTTCAAGATGAGCGGCGCGGATATCATCCACGACGCGGCCCACGGCGAGATGGTGAAGGTGATGAACAACTTCTATTCCGTCATCCGGGTGAAGGACGTATACGGCCTGAGCACCGGATGCGACGAAATTGAGGACGGAATTTTGATGTGGGTGGAGTCCGGCGAGTGCACCTACTGCCTGTTTGTGGACGAGCTGATGGGTGAGCAGCAGGTGGTGGTGAAGCCGCTGCCCAATTATATCAACACCTTTAATATTAAGCAACACGGCATCACCGGCTGCACAATTCTGGGCGACGGAAATATCAGCGTCATCCTGGACGTGGCCAACCTCTACTCGGCCATCCAGTGAGCGCGGCGTCGATGCAGAAAGAGAGGGTTATGAAAGTATGAATAACCAAGTGATGAGTTTTATGGAGGACGGAACCTCCGCCCGGGCGGCTCTGACAGAGGAAATGGAGCAGTTTCTGGTGTTTCAGTGCGATGCGCTGCGGGTGGGCATCCGGGTGGACTGCGTGGTGGAGGCCCTGATCAATCAGAGCATCACGCCGCTGCCCATGCTGCCGGGCTATGTGTGCGGCATCATCAACCTGCGGGGTGAGGTGGTTCCCGTCATCAGCATTCGCCTGCGGCTGGGCAAGCCCGCCGCCGACGAGCAGTCCGTCATTGTGCTGAATATCAACGGAATGCAGCTGGGTGTTCTGGTGGACCGGGTGGACCAGATGGTGAAGCTGCCCCACAGCTCGCTGCTGCCCATGCCCTCCACCAACGGGCAAAAACTGATGTGCGGCATGAGTTCCCTGCCTGACGGCGGGACCATGCTAGAGCTGGACGCGGCGGCACTACTGGAGCACTGAATATGGGGGAAGAGCAGAAGAACACGGCGTCCTCCTTTGCCCCCATGGAAATCAGCGACGGGGACTTCCGGCGGCTGGTGAGTTTTATCCAGCAGCACTACGGAATCGACCTGAGCAAAAAGCGGCAGCTGATTTCCGGGCGGCTTTCCTACACGGTAAAGGCGAAGGGGTATTCCGGCTTCGGCCCGTTTATCGATCAGGTGCTTGAAAAGCAGGACCCCGGCGATATCGAGCTTGTCATCAACAAGCTTACAACCAACTATACGTTTTTCATGCGGGAGCAGGAGCATTTTAACTTTTTTCGCAACACCATTTTGCCGGACGTGGTAAAGCGCCGCCAAGGCCAGCGGATGCTCTCCATCTGGAGCGCGGGCTGTGCCTCCGGTGAGGAGCCTTATACCATTTCCATGTACGTGAAAGACTTTTTGGGACCGGAGGCCGCCCACTGGGATACCCGGGTGCTGGCGACCGATATCTCCCAGCAGGCGCTGGACAAGGCACAGAAGGGGGTTTACGCCCTGCCGGATACCATTCCCGGGGCATGGAAATCCAAATTTTTTGTTCCCTCTGCGGAGGAGGGCCAGTATCAGGTGGCCCCCGTCATTCGGGATAATGTGATCTTCCGCACCTTCAACCTGATGGACCCCATCCGTTTCCGGCTGAAATTCGATGTGATTTTCTGCCGCAACGTGATGATTTATTTCAACCAGCAGACAAAGGACGAGCTGCTTGCCCGCTTTTGCGAGGCGACGGAGCCCGGAGGATACCTTTTAATCGGCCATTCGGAGACGATGGGCCGCAATCCCGGATATCGCTATCTGGCACCGGCCACTTTCCAGAAGCGCTAGGGAATTCAAAGGATAAAACCTGACGCGGAAAAGGAGAGACACTATGGCAATGTCGGGAAAAGTGATTCGTGTGATGGTGGTGGACGATTCCGCCGTGGCGCGGAGCTATCTCATCAGCGGACTTTCCGCAAAGCCGAACATTCAGATTGCGGGCTTTGCCGTGGACGCGGCGGACGCCCTGCAAAAGGTGGGAGAGCTTCGCCCGGACGTGATTACCATGGACGTGGAAATGCCGGGGACGGGCGGTATTGAGCTGATTCGCAAGTTGCTTCCGGCTTATCGGGTGCCGGTGATTCTGGTGTCGTCTTTGAACCTGAGGGTGTTTGACGCGCTGGACGCCGGGGCGGTGGATTTTGTCCGCAAGCCGGACGGGACCCAGAGTAAGGAAGAGTTTATTAATACGCTGGCCCAGAAAATCGTGGTGTCGGCCTATGCAAAGGTCCGTCCGGGCCGTCCGGCGCGGGCCGCGCGGGCGGAAGTCACGGCGGAGCCCACGGCTCCGTTGGGTCCCCGGCCCATTCTGGATGGGGCGGTGATCGGGTTGGGGGCCTCCACCGGAGGGACGGAGGCCACGCTGGAGGTGCTGCGCCGTCTTCCGTCGGACATTCCCCCAATGGTCATTGTGCAGCACATGCCCCCGGGCTTTACAAAAATGTACGCCGAGCGGCTGGATAGAATCTGCGCCATGGAGGTGCGGGAGGCCGTGGACGGCGACGAGCTGCACCGCGGCCTTGCGCTGGTGGCCCCGGCGGACTTTCAATGCCGCGTGGTGCGGTCGGGAAACCGGTACCGGGTGGCCTGTAAGCCGGGCGAGAAGGTCAGCGGACACCGCCCGTCGGTGGACGTGCTGTTTCGGTCCATGGCGGAGAACGTGAAGGGACCTATGGCGGGCATCATCATGACCGGCATGGGCCGCGACGGAGCGGACGGGCTTTTGTCCATGCGAAAGGCAGGGGCTTATACCATCGGGCAGGACAAAGAATCCTCCGTGGTATATGGGATGCCCATGGTGGCCTTTGACATCGGCGCGGTGCAAATTCAGGCGTCCTGCGAAAATATTGCGGGGGTGCTGCTCCGCCGTCTGCGGGAGCTGTGAGCAGCATGACGCGACCGTGCATCAATTGAAAAACAAGGGGGCCTTCGGCACAGCCGAAGGCCCCCTTGCGCGAATCTTCCAAGAAATTTATAGAAAATAAACGCTTTTACACTTTTTTTGAATTATCATCTTATGTTTTTGGCATAGCTGCCGAAATAAAAGGTAGATATAGTGGACTGTGCCGCAGCACGCGGCGCCGCCCCGAAAAGTGTTTGAACCACCTAAAAGCCGCTTCCCTGAGTCAGGGAAGGGATTCGCAGAAAACGGAGGAAATGCCGCATGATGAGGATAGTCAACGAGGCCGCCGGAGCGGCGGCGTATGCGCAGACGGTGTCTGCGGCGCAGAACCTGCAAGGCGCCAAAACCGTTCGAGGCGCTGAAAAAGGACGGGAGTCCGGCGGCGCGTTCGATCAGGTCGATATTACCGGGGCGTCCTCCGGCGGATCTTTGTTTCAAAAGGAACTGGCGGCCCGCTTGGTGCGGGATGTCCGCGCATCTTCCAGCATCGGCGGTGTTCAGCAGGTGCGCCAGCAGGTTCAAAGCGGTACCTACCAGTTGGACCCCGTCTCCATTGCCAAGGCCATGCTGTTGGAGAGATAAGCCATGGATAGAAATGATTTTCGGGAATACCTTGGCTTTTTAAAGGTTCTGGGCGACACGCTGGAGGAAATTACCCGCGTGGAGCAGGAGAAGACGGAGTTTGTCCGTACGGATGATCTGGACGGGCTAAACGAGTGCATGAAGCGGGAGCAGGCGCTGTCCTTGACCATGCGGTCCCATGACCAGAAGCGGGAGGCCGTGCTGCGGACGCTGGGACTGGAGGACGTGCCCCTGCGCAGTCTGATGGACTACGCGCCCGCGCAGGACTATGAGGAGACAAAACGGACTGTGGAGCAGCTCTGCCGCCAATATGCGCTGTTTCGCGGCGCGTTTGAGGTGGCGCGGGACACGCTGGAGTGCAACCTCCACCAGATTGAAAAGATGATTCAGGCGGAGGACCCGGACGCTGCGGTGTCCGGCGGCTATCAGGATGCACCCGCCGAGCTTCCGCCCCGCATGAGGACGGATTTCAGAGCCTGACCCGACCCACGGGTGAAAGAGAGGAAAGCACCATGCTGACGACAACCTTTGGAGCGTTTACCACCGCACGCCTGGGCATCTATGCGGCGCAAAAGGCCCTGGAAGTGACGGGACACAATATTTCCAACATCAATACCACCGGCTATACCCGCCAGCGGGTGGACCAGGTGAGCCTGCGGGTGGACGGAGTGGACCGCTATGCCTCTGCCTTCGGCGGCGCCAGCGGGTCCGGCGTCCTGATTACGGGCATGTCCCAGTTCCGGGACCCCTATCTGGACATTCGCTTCCGCAATGAGAACTCCAGTGTGGGCGCCATGGATACCAAGCTGGGCGGTCTGGATGATCTGTCCGCGATTCTGGACGAGGTGGGCACAGGCGATACCGGCGAAGAGGGCGAGGGCATTTTGGCCGCGCAGTTTCTGGACCTGCGGGAAATGCTGGCAAAGCTGACCGGTGACCAGACCACGGAGGAGGAAATGCTTTCTCTGGTGCGCACCTCCGCCGATTCACTGGTGGGGATTATGCGCAGCTATGCTGAGCGGATTGCTGGCGTGAAGGCGGATCAGGAGGACGGCTTGACGGACGATGTCAAGGCCGTTAACGACATTCTCAAAAGCATTCAGTCTCTGAATGAAAATATCCAAAAAAGCGAGCTGTATGGGGACAATTCTCTGGAGCTGCGGGACCAGCGAAATCTTCTGATTGACGAGCTGTCCGGCTACATGAAAATTGACGTGACTTATGAGCCGGTGAGCGTGGGCGCGGGAAAGACCGTGGACAAGCTGGTTATTAAGGTTCCCGGCGACCCGTCTACCAAGCTGGTGGACGGCGCGTATATAGGCCAGCTTTCCGTGGGGGACGGGGTTCAGAAAAATCCGGACTATGACCCCAATGCAACGCCCCCTGTTTTAGAGCCTTATTTGGATGCGGATGGAAATCCTGTTACAGACCCTGCCGACGCGGCGAAGCTGCCCTACGCAATCACCGTCTCGGCACTGGAGGACCGCAATGGCAACGCTTTGAAGGAAAAAGACGGCAGTATTTCGGCGGCGTACCAATTTGGCGATACCGAGCTGTACGGCGGGCTGCAGGCAAGGCGCGAGCTTTTGACCGAGGCAGGAGAATTTGCCAGCGCCGACATGACGGCGGCAGATTCGGCTTCCGCAACCAAGCGGGGCATTCCCTATTACGAAAATGCGCTGGACTCTCTGGCACAAAAGTTTGCCTCCGTGATGAACGCGGCCAACACTGGATATCTGCGGGATTCCGACGGCAATATTCTGGATGGAACCTCGGGAGATGTCCTTGCCACCAAGGAAGCCGACGGGACGTATAGCATGAACGGGACCAACTATGCCAATGTGGAAGCGATGATTACCGGCGAGGGGACCGCGTTTACCGATAAGGCAAAGCTGATGGGCGGAAACCTGTTCAGCAGCAGCGGCACCAGCGACGACGCCTCTGGCATTACCGCCGCCAACATCTCCATTTCCTCAAGCTGGAGCCTCAGCCCAAGCTTCCTGCAAAACTCCTTTGAGGCGCTGGCGGGGAAAACCACCGTGGGAAGCAGCGACAATCAGAACATCGTGCATATACTGGCGGAGTTTGACGGGAAGCAGGAATACAGGCCCGATGAAACCGACCCCACCGGCAAGCCGTTTTTCCGCGGCACCTTTGAGGGGATGTTCACCAATATCGAGCGGACGCTGGCTGACGACGTGAAGAGCACCACCACTCTGCTAAACAATTATGTGGTTTCCGCCACGGGGCTGGAGACGAGCCGGGACAGCGTTTCCGGCGTGGACCTCAACGATGAGGCCATGAACATGATGCAGTATCAGAAGTCCTATGCCGCCGCGTGCCGCATGATGACGACCATTGACGAAGTATTGGAAAAGCTGATTAACGGGACCGGCGTCGTCGGTCGATAAAGGAGGGGACTTAAAATGATCCGTGTGACAACGAACGGAACGCTGCGGGGCTACCGATCCAACCTGACGCGCTCGGCCGCCACGCTTAATAATACGAGAAACAAGGTTTTGACCCAGAGCAACTACACCAGCTACGCAGAGGACCCGGCGGCTGCCACGCAGGCATTCAAGCTGCGCCGCTCCTTTTCTCGCGTCAGCTCCCAGTTGGAGAGCGCCCAGACCCTGAACAGTAAATTCTCCGCCGCCTGCGATGCGCTGAGCAGCATCAAAAGCGACCTTGCGGACGGGCAGGCGAAAATCTCCGCTCTGGCGGGCCTGAACGACGCCAACGCCTCCGGCCGCCAGCCGTTGGGCGAGGTGATCGGAAGCGCGGCGGACTCGATTGTGCAAATTCTAAACTCTCAATACGGTTCCTCGTTCATCTTTGGGGGTAAGGACTCCCTGGGCGATGCGCCCTTCAAGATGGAGGAGATCGACGGAGAAAAGGTTTTGACCTACCGGGGTATTCAGGTGGACGCGGAGGAGGGAACTCCCGAGTACGAAAAGCTGAAAGCCATGACCAGGGAGGAAAGCTATGTAGACATCGGCAGCGGCCTCACGGAGGTGGACGGAAAGCTGGTTTCCACCAGTGCCTTCAACGGGGCGCTGAGCGGATTGAGCTTTGTGGGCTACGGCGTAGATGAGGATGGCGACCCTAAGAATATGGCCTCCGTCATGAACAAGCTATCTGAAATTTTCAAGCGCTGCGACGCGGATACCGGTGCGTGGGCCTCGGATCAGGACAAGGAGGACGCCACCCGCCTGACGGAGAAGCTGAAGGACGGCATCGACGAGATTACCAACCAGTGGACCGCGCTGGATGGGCGGACCACCTATCTCGAAACCAGCAGCAACCGCCTGTCTCTTCTGGCCACCAACCTCAATGAGCAGATTTTGGGCATTGAGCAGATTGACCTGGCCAACGCCATCACGGACTTTTCCTGGGCGCAGTATTGCTATAACGCGGCGCTGAAGGTTGGAAACAGCATTTTGTCCCAGTCGCTGATCGACTATATGAATTAACGGGCATAGCAGGGCTGCGGGAGCATGCCCGACGTGCTTTTAATGCTTAAAAGGAGTGAAGGCAATGACCTATCCACTAATCGAGATCAAATCGGTACCCATTGAGCTTGAGATGCGGGTCACGGACGCGAAGCTGGAGTACAGCCGCGCCACGGTGGATATGGAGATTACCCGGAATGAGGGTGGTCTGAGCATTCGCAGCAAGCCCATCCGCGTGAATCTGGACACATTTGAGGCGCGCAATTCCGTCACCCCAACGCTGGCAACCCGCATGAGAAACAATGCCCAGGCCGGAAAGCAGGCGGCTTATGAGGCCACCGCCACCTATGCCCGGCAGGGCCAACTTCTGCTTCAGGCGAAGATCGGCGAGGAAATGGTGACAAAATTTGCCGCCGAGGCACAGACCCGGAACTTGAAAACCAATGTGGGGATTACATTCCTTCCCACACAGGGCGCGGACATCTCCTGGGACAAGGGCGAGCTGAACATCCGCTACGAAATGGACAAGGTCAACTTCGACTGGCGCAGCCAGCAGGGGAACTTCGAATTTACGCCCGGAGACATTCAGTTCGAGGTGACGCAGCAGCCGGACGTTGTAATTAAATACGTGGGCGGGGCGCTGTATGTGCCGCCCTCCGCGGACCCGCAGTATGTCCCTGTTGACATGGAGATCTGACGCGCGGGAAAGAAAGGAAGCCCCCATGGAACTTACCACAAAATATTTTGGGCAGATCGCCTATGAAGCCGGGGATGTGCTCTATTTTAAGGACGGCCTGTTCGGCTTTGAAGAGGAGACGCAGTTTCTTCTGCTCCCCTTTGCTGACAGCAACGGAACGTTGCTTTGTTTTCAGAGCGTGACCACCCCGGGTCTTGCCTTTGTGGCAATGAACCCGTTTTCCTTGAAGCAGAACTATGCGCCGCGGCTGCGCCCGGCGGAGCTGAAGGCCATGGGCGTGACCCAAAGCGAGGAACTCAGCTTTTACGTGCTGTGCGTGGTACGCCAGCCCGTATCCGAGAGCACGGTAAACCTGAAATGCCCCGTGGCGGTGAACGAGGATACCGGAACCGCCATGCAGACAATTCTGGAGGACGGCGGCTATGAGATGCGCCACCGCCTGTCGGAATTTCAGGAGGGGCAGTCGTCATGCTGATTTTGCAGAGAAAGCCGGGAGAGTCCGTGCTGATTGGAGACGAAATCGAGGTGACGGTGGTTTCCGTGGAAACCGGCGGACGGGTCCGGCTTGCCATCAGTGCGCCCAAAAGCCTGACCATCCTGCGCAACGAGCTGCGGGGCGCCATGGACGCCAACAAGGAAGCGGCGCGGGAGGAGGCATCTCCTCTGGCGCTGTTGGAGCTGCTTCCAAGGCAGGGCGACCCAGAGACGAAGAAATAGAGAAACGCGCCCCGGCCGACAGGCCGGGGCGCGTTTTAGTTTGTAGGAGACGCAATTTTGACGTCTTCCATAAAGGAGATTGCAGTCTGCCGCATGCCTCACTGTCGGCCAAAAACGGATGGCTCGACATTTGCGGCCTGAGAAGTGTTTTCTCCGATGTGCACGCCGCCGGAGAAAAGGAATTTACCTTTTTCTTCGCTTTCATCGCGGCGGCGCAGAAATTCCAATTGTCTGTTCCGCCGCGCGTGGTATACGGCTCCCCTAAAATCAATCCTTTAAGGAGGGGGGGTATGCCCCTGCAGCGTGCAGGGCTTTCAGTTCCTCCGCCACCCGCTCCCGGTCCTCCCGGTAGGTCATGCCGAACCAGCGGTCGGCGGAGTGAAGCACGGAGATTTCCAGAGTGCCGTTCTCAAGCTGACTGCCCACCATCATGGGCAGCAGGCACTCCGCCTTTAAATCGTCCCCGGCCTCCGTGCGGAGAAAGCTTTCAAAATAGGCCCGCAGCGGGGCGAAAATTGAAGGGGTGAAGCCCCAGAAGTTCATGGATACCACCGTGTCCGGAGAGAGGGTGATATCCTCGGCCAAATCCCGCAGGGTTCCGTCGGAATAGAGCTGGATTTTCAATGCCTCCCGCACGGAGAGAAGCTTTCCGTTCTCCACGGCGCACACCCCTCGGGAAACCGTCCCGTGGAGACTGGCGGTGTTTTTCAGAAAATAGCCCACCATGGCCCCGTGGCCTTCGGGAGATAACGCTGTGAGCTGCTCATACATGGCGCGATAGGCATCGATTCCGTAGTAATCGTCGGCGTTAATCACGCAGAACGGCTCCCGGATAGAATCCTCCGCGCACAAAAGCGCGTGAACCGTCCCAAAGGGCTTCGTCCGCTCCGGAGGAATCGGGTAAAAGTCCGGAACGGAGGAAAAATCCTGAAACGCGTAGGCTACCTCCACGGGGGAGCCGTCCTTTGCGGTGCGGCGGCGAAGATACTCGCCGCAGATACGCTCCATCAGCGGCTTCATCTCCGGCTTGATAATGAACACCACCTTGCCAAAGCCTGCCCGCAGCGCGTCGTGCACGGAGTATTCCATCAAAATTTCGTTGTTGGGGCCGATGCCGTCCACCTGCTTGTTTCCGCCGTACCGGGAGCCAAGCCCTGCCGCCATGATTACCAGTGCTGCCTTCATAAACCCTCCATACGTCCGCTGCGCCGCCAAAAAAACGAGACGCGCCTTGGCGTAATTTCATGTAATATGCGGGCCGCGTGTTGCAGCCCTGCCCCTACCATACACTGTTGCGCCGCCCTTTGCAACCGCTAAACGATTTCCCTTGACAATTTTCCGTCTCGGTCTATAATATGAAAATGATTATCATTCTTGAAAAAGGAGGCCGCATATGGCCTATTCTACAAAGCAGCAGCAGGCGATTTTAAGCTGTTTGGAGGCCCGGAGAAGCACGCCCATGTCCGCCGGGGATTTGGCGGCAGAGCTGCGTCGTCGGGGAGAGCCGGTGGGTCTTGCCACGGTGTACCGCCAGACGGAAAAGCTGGTGGCTATGGGCCGGGTCCATAAAATCAACACGGAGGAGGGCGCGTATTTTCAATACTGCACCCACCAATCTGGGGAGGAAAAGCAGGACTGCCTGCTTTTAAAGTGCGAGTCCTGTGGGCGGATTGCCCATCTGGACTGCACGCATTTGCAGCCGCTGTACCGGCATTTGCAAAAGGAGCATCATTTTGTGGTGGACCACAGGCGGACTTTGTTTACCGGCCTGTGCGAGGCCTGCGCGGAGAAGGAGCAAGCCAATGGAGAAACATGAACTGCTTGTTTGCCGGAATACCGCGCTGGGCTACGAGGGCCGGGCGGTGCTGTCGGGACTGAACCTCACCGTTTCAGCGGGGGATTACCTCTGCGTGGTGGGGGATAACGGCTCGGGCAAATCCACGCTGATGAAGGGGTTGCTGGGCCTCATTAACCCCATGGAGGGAAGCATTGACCGGGCGGTGGAGCTGAAAAACGGCGCGATTGGGTATCTCCCCCAGCAGACCCGCGCCCAGCGGGACTTTCCCGCTACCGTATACGAGGTGGTGCTCTCCGGCTTTTTAAATCAGAAGGGCTTTGGCTTTTTTTACACGGCTGCTCAAAAGACCGCGGCCATTCAGGCCATCGGAAAGCTGGGGATTCTGGAGCTGAAGGACCGGTGCTACCGGGACCTCTCCGGCGGCCAGCAGCAAAGGGCGCTGCTGGCCCGGGCGCTGTGCGCAGCCGGGCGGCTTTTGATTCTGGACGAGCCGGTGACGGGGCTGGACCCTGCTGCCGCGCAGGACCTTTACAAGACCTTGCGCTATCTCAACGAAAAAGAGGGCATGGCGGTGGTGATGGTGACCCACGACCTTCGTTCCGCGCTGGAAAACGCCCGGACGGTGCTGCACATCGGCAGGAACAGCTGGTTTTACGGTACGGTGGAGGACTATCTCCGCTCGCCGGAGGGCTGCCGCTTCCGAAAGGGGGAGCAGTGATGGAACTGATGGAAATGCTCGCCTGGCCCTTTATGCGCCGGGCGCTGGTCGCAGGCGTGCTGGTAAGCCTGTGCGCCGCGCTTTTGGGCGTGCCGTTGGTGCTAAAGCGATACTCCATGATCGGAGACGGACTGAGCCACGTATCCTTCGGCGCGCTGGCCGTGGCGGTGGCCCTTGGGGTCACGCCGCTGTACTTTTCTATCCCCGTGGTGATTCTTTCGGCGTTTTTTCTGCTGCGGCTGGCAAACTCCGGTAGCCGCATGGGGAGTGACGCGGCCATCGCCGTGGTGAGCGCATCCGCCCTTGCCATTGGCATCATGGTCATCTCCCTCACCACGGGCATGACCACCGACGTGGACAATTACATGTTTGGCAGCGTTCTTGCCATGACGGAGACGGACGTGCTGCTGGCGGCGGCGGTGTGCGCCGCGGTGCTGGTGCTGTTTGTGCTGTTTTACCACCGGCTGTTCGCCATCACCTTCGATGAAAATTTTGCCCGGGCCACCGGGATGCGGGTGGAGCTGTATAACACGCTTTTGTCCATTCTCACGGCGCTGACCATTGTGCTGGGCATGCGGATGATGGGCGCCATGCTCATTTCGTCCCTGGTGATTTTTCCGGCCTTGACGGCTATGCGGCTGTTTCGCAGCTTCCGGGGCGTGGTGCTGTGCGCGGGAACGACCGCTGTTCTCTGCTTTTGCACAGGATTGACGGTTTCCTATGTGAAATCCACGCCGGTGGGCGCCACGGTGGTGACGGCGAACCTGCTGGTCTTCCTCTTGGCCTGCGGGATGGAGCGGCTGCGGAAAAGGGGCTGAATCGCCGCCGCATGTCTGCGGACTGTATTCGAAAACCCCCGAGGGAAATCGCGGGTTCAGTGACTTGAATCGAATTTTTGGAAATGAAACCGGAGCGGTCTTCCCGCTCCGGTTTTTAATTATTTTTTAACGGCTTTTCTTTGCAAATTCCAAGAAAACACTTGATTTTGGTGTAAAAGCGTGCTATTCTAATCAAAGTAGAGATGGTAGTTGTGTGGAGTGGACCTTGTGTCCGCTTTTTTTGTCGGCCTTTTTAAGGGGCCGGAATTTGAAAAGACCGAAGGCTTTTCCTGAAGCTGACGGCATGAAAGGAAGGCGTTTCCATGAAAAAGATTGCGGAGCTCACCGCCGAGCTGGCGGCCCCCGTGGCTGCGGAGCGGGGCTGTACTATCTGGGATGTGGAATACGTGAAAGAGGCGGGGACTTGGTATCTCCGGGTTTTGCTGGATAAAGAGGGCGGCGTGGACATTCTGGACTGCGAGGCCATTTCCCGCGAAGTTTCGGATCTGCTGGACGAAGCGGACCCTATTGAGGGGAGCTATACGCTGGAGGTCGGCTCCGCCGGCGCGGAGCGGGCGCTGAAGCGGCCCGGTGATTTCGTGCGCTTTATGGGCAGCCCCGTGGCCGTCCGGCTGTATCGCAACCGGGACGGGCGGAAGGAATTTGCAGGGACGCTTACGGGCTACGACGAGGGGACCGGAGCCGTCACCGTGCGCATCGGCGACAATGAGACGACCTTTGAAAAGGCGGACACCGCGCTGGTGCGCCTGCGGGTGGAGTTCTCCTGAAAAGGCGCCGCTGCCGGGCGCGCGGATTTTTTGCTGCAAAATAAAACGAACGAAGAAGACGTATCATATCATAAAAGGAGTACAGGCAATGAGAGGCAAGAAGCAGAAGGAACTCGTCGGCATGAACTGCGACGAGATTTTCACCGCGCTTGAGATGATCGAAAAGGAGCGCAACATCCCCCAGTCCTTTATGCTGGAGAAAATTGTCCAGGCGCTGATCACCGCCTATAAACGCGATTGCAAGGATCAGGTGGATAACGTGATCGTGGACGTGGATGTGGAGCACCGGACGCTTCAGATGTTTGTCCAGAAAAACGTGGTGGACGAGGAAGACTACGTGGACCCTTTCAACGAAATGCCCTTGGAGGAGGCCAAAAAGCTCTCTGCCAAATACGAAATCGGTGACGTAATTAATGTTGCCGTGAATAATACGGATTTTGGACGCATCGCTGCCGGCAACGGCAAGCAGGTGATTATTCAGGGCCTGCGGGAAGCCGAGCGCGGCATGGTGTACGAGGAGTTTAACTCCAAGCAGCACGAGATTCTCACCGGTGTGGTCACCCGGCTGGACCCGAGAAACGGAAACGTCTCTTTGCGCATCGGCACCGGAACCGAGTCCACCGAAGCGCTTTTGATGTCCGGCGAACAGGTTCCCGGCGAGGAACTGGTGGAGGGAATGCACGTCAAGGTCTACGTGGTGGAGGTCCGTCGGTCCACCCGTGGTCCGCAGGTGCTGATTTCCCGGACCCATCCGGGCCTTGTCAAGCGCCTGTTTGAACTGGAGGTTCCCGAGATTTTCGACGGAATCGTGGAGGTTCGCTCCATCGCCCGGGAGGCGGGAAGCCGCACGAAGATGGCCGTCTGGTCCAACGAGGACAACGTGGACCCCATTGGCGCCTGCGTGGGCCCCAAGGGCCAGCGGGTGGAGAGCATCGTGGCGGAGCTGCGGGGCGAGAAAATCGACATTGTGAAGTACAGCGAGGACCCGGCAGAGTTTATCGCGGCCGCACTGGCGCCCGCCGACGTGGTGGATGTTTGGATGGCGGACGAGGGCAAGGCCTGCCGTGTGCTGGTGCCGGACGATCAACTGTCTCTGGCCATCGGCAAGGAGGGGCAGAACGCCCGTCTGGCGGCCCGGCTTACCGGCTATAAAATTGACATCAAGCCCGAGAGCTTCCGAGAGGAAGCGGCGGAAGAGAGCGCCCCCGCAGGCGAGAAGCCCGCAGAAGACGACTTGCCCGCGGACGACGCGGAATAAGCGCGCGGAAACGGGGGGAACGCCATGCCGAAGGTGAAAAAAGTTCCGCAGCGGCAGTGTGTGGGCTGCCGGGAGATGAAAGATAAAAAGGCGTTGATCCGGGTGGTCAAGTCCCCTGAGGGGGAGGTCAGCCTGGACGACAAGGGCCGCAAGCCCGGCCGCGGTGCATATGTGTGCCGGGATGTGGAGTGCCTGCGCAAAGCGCGCAAGTCCCGGGCGCTGGAGCGGGCCTTTGAGGCCCAGATTCCCCCGGAGGTATATGACGCCATGGAGCGTCAGTTGGGAGAAGCCGATGAATAAAGAATTACTGTCTACGCTGGGCCTTTGCAAGCGAGCCGGGCTGCTGGAGGTGGGCGAAGAGCCGGTGGAGGCCGCCGCCCGGGCACGGGAAGTGCGCTTGCTGCTGCTGGCGTCCGACGCGGCGGAAAATACCGCACGGAGGGCTGACCACTTCTCGGAGATGGGCCAGTGCATGAAACTTCAGCTTCCCTTTACTAAGGAGGAGCTGGGGCAGGCCATGGGCCGGGGCGAGTGTGCCATTATGGGCGTGACCGACGTGGGCTTTGCATCCGCTATTGCCCGCCGATTGGCGGACGAGGATGCGGAAACCTACGGCGACGCAGCAAACCGGCTGGAGGTCAAGGCTCAGCGGGCGTCTCTGCGTAAAACAGAGGAGGCGCTTCACGAAAAGAACCTCCGCCGGGGTAAAAAGCGTAAACCCGGCGAGGCAAAAGCGGCGGAGAAGCCGCCGGAGCCGTCGGCGCCGGCGCGGCCTTTGCGCCAAGCCCGAGGTGGCGGCAAGCCACCTGCCGGGAAAAGCTTTGGAAGAAAGCCCTTTGAGCGAAGCGAAGCGGGCCGAGATCGGAAGCCCTACGGTAAGCCCGGCGCACCCAGCGGAGACCGGAAGCCCTACGGTAAGCCCGGCGCACCCAGCGGAGACCGGAAGCCCTACGGCAAGCCCGGCGCATCCGGCGGAGACCGGAAGCCCTACGGTAAGCCCGGCGCACCCAGCGGAGACCGGAAGCCCTACGATAAGCCGTATACACCAAGCGGTGACCGGAAGCCTTACGGCAAGCCCGGCGTACCCGGTGGAGATCCGAAACCCTACGATAAGCCGTATACACCAAGCGGTGACCGGAAGCCTTACGGCAAGCCCGGCGCACCCGGCGGCGAACGGAAGCCCTACGGCAGACCCGGTGCACCGACTGGTGACCGGAAGCCCTACGGCAAACCCGGCGCACCCGGCGGAGATCGGAAACCCTACGGCAGACCCGGTGCACCGACTGGTGACCGGAAGCCCTACGGCAAACCCGGCGCACCCGGCGGTGCTCGGAAGCCCTATGGTAAACCCGGCGTACCCGGTGGAGATCGGAAACCCTACGATAAGCCGTATACACCAAGCGGCGAACGGAAGCCCTACGGCAAGCCCGGTGTACCCAGCGGTGATCGCAAGCCTTACGGCAAGCCCGGCGCACCCGGCGGTGATCGCAAGCCTTACGGCAAACCCGGCGCACCCGGCGGAGATCGCAAGCCTTACGGCAAACCCGCGTTCAGCGGCAAGGGGCCCAAGCCCTTTGCCCACAGCTATCCCGTAAAGCGCGGGAAGGGCACCTTCCCTAAGAAGGACAACTGAGAATACTCCCCCATCCGGGGGGTGGCAGAGGGCGACGCTCCCTTTGCTTCGCCGCGAGGCGGCGATAGATATATTGCGTTTCCGGCGGTGATTTTCCGGAGACGTGCCCTGACCCACCCGCCAAGGAAGGCGGCGCGGGCCGCAGAGAGGAGACGGCGTCCCCCCTCGCAAGCGAACGATGGAGGTGGCTTTATTGAGTACGAGTGCAGCAAATAAATACAGGGTCCGGGAGCTGGCCAAGGATTTAGGCCTGAGCAACAAGGACATCATGGAGATTTTGGGGAAGTATGGCGAGGCCCCCAAGAGTAATATGCAGGCATTGACGGACAAAGAGCTGTCGTTGGTGTTTGAGGCCTTGACCCAGGCCCATCCGGCGTCCGGCATTCAGGAGATTTTCGCCGATACCTACCGGGAGCCGGCAAAGCAGGAGCAAAGCGTCCCCACGCCTGCACCCGCTCAGGCCGTTGTGGAAAAGCCCGCCGCGCCCGCAGCTCCGGCGGCTCCGGTTCAGAGGGCGGCGGCTCCCGCGCCCCATGCGGCGCCCCGGCCTGTTAATCCCCAGCCTGCCGCTGGGCAGGCGAAGCCTGTGCTTTCCCAGCCCGCGACCCGGGTCCCCCAGAAAAAGGTGGTGGATACCCGCAAGGGCGGCGACGTGAATCTGGCGAAGTATGACGAGCGGCTGGAGCAGATGGCGCCCGATAAGGCCCGACGGATGCAGGCGCCCCCTGCGGGAAAGCAGAAGCTCCGCCCCAATAACAACCGCCGTCCCGGCCCCGGCATGACCTTTTCCAACAAGCGGCGGCAGGATGAGCAGGAGAAAATGCGCCGCCTTCAGCTTGAGATTGCCAAAAAGGCGCCTCTGAAGGTTTCTATTCCCGATGAAATTAGCGTGGGCGAGCTGGCCTCCCGCATGAAGAAGACCGGCGCGGATGTGGTCAAGGTGCTGATGAAAAGCGGCATCATGGCCTCCCTGTCCCAGATCATTGACTATGATACCGCCGCTTTGGTGGCGCTGGAATTTAACTGCAAGGTGGAGCACGAAGTCACCGTCACCATCGAAGAGCAGTTGATTGACACCCACCAGGACAAGGAAGAGGAGCTGATTTCCCGCGCCCCCGTGGTGGTGGTCATGGGCCACGTCGACCACGGCAAGACCTCTTTGCTGGACGCCATCCGCGACACCTCTGTCGCCGAGGGCGAGGCGGGCGGCATCACCCAACACATCGGTGCGTATCAGGTGCAGCTGGACGGAAAGCCCATCACCTTCCTGGATACGCCGGGCCACGAGGCATTTACCTCCATGCGCGCCCGCGGCGCGATGATTACGGACATTGCCATTCTGGTGGTGGCTGCGGACGACGGCATCATGCCCCAGACCGTGGAGTCCATCAACCATGCAAAGGCCGCCGGAATTCCCATCGTGGTGGCCATCAACAAAATCGACAAGCCTGCTGCCAACCCCGAGAAGATCAAGCAGCAGCTGACGGAATACGGCCTTGTCACCGAGGACTGGGGCGGCGAAACCATCTGTTGTCCCATCTCCGCTAAAAAGCGCACCGGCATCGACAAGCTGCTGGAAATGGTGCTGCTCACCGCCGAAATGGCAGAGCTGAAAGCCAATCCCAACCGCGCCGCCTCCGGCACTGTGATTGAGGCCCGGCTGGACAAGGGCCGCGGCCCTGTGGCGACGCTTTTGGTCCAAAACGGAACCCTGCGGCAGGGTGATACGATTATCGCCGGAACCGGCGTGGGCCGCGTGCGGACCATGACCAACTCCAAGGGCAAGCGCATCGAAGAGGCCGGCCCCTCGGTCCCCGTGGAGATCGCGGGCCTGTCTGAGGCCCCTGCCGCCGGCTGCACCTTTAACGTGGTGGCTGATGAGCGTATGGCCCGGGAGCTGGTTGAACAGCGCAAGGAAGAGGAAAAGTTCAAGTTCGCCGCGCCGGTGCAGAAGGTGTCTCTGGAGAATTTGTTCGACCAGATTCAGGCAGGCGAGCGCAAGGAACTGGCCCTCATTGTCAAGGCCGACGTGCAGGGCAGTGTGGAGGCCGTTCGCGTGTCTCTTGAAAAGCTCAGCAATGCTGAGGTGGCCGTCCGGGTCATCCATGGCGGCGTGGGCGCGATCAACGAGTCCGACGTGATGCTGGCCGCCTCCACAGGCGCCATCATCGTGGGCTTTAACGTCCGGCCCGACGCAGCCGCCAGAGACGGCGCGATCCGGCAGAACGTGGATATGCGGATGTACCGCGTGATTTACGACTGCATTGACGAAATCGAGTCCGCCATGAAGGGCATGCTGGCTCCCAAGTTTAAGGAAGTGGTTCTGGGCCACGCGGAAATCCGCCAGACCTATAAGGTGTCCTCCATCGGCACCGTGGCGGGCGCATATGTGCAGGACGGCAAGCTGGTCCGGGATTGCAGCGTGCGCGTGGTGCGGGACGGCATCGTGATTCACGAGGGGAAGCTTGGCTCTCTCCAGCGGTTTAAAGACACTGTCAAGGAGGTCACCACCAACTACGAGTGCGGCCTGACGGTGGATCGGTTCAACGACATCCGAGAGGGCGATATTATCGAGGGATTCACCATGGAGGAGATTCCCCGGTAACCGGATACAATAAGGGGGCGGCGGCATGGCCGCCGCCCCCTGCTTTTGATACAGAGGATGGCGTTCTGATGGACGCCTATGGAAAGGAGCATATTATGGCCAGTAATCGCATCGGCCGCATCAACGAGGAAATCCAGCGGGAGCTGGCGGCCCAGCTTCGCGGATTGAAGGACCCACGGGTCAGCGGCGTGGGCATGGTGAGCATTACCCGGGTGAACACTACGCCGGATTTGCGCTATGCTCAGGTATTTGTCAGCGTGTTGGATAAGGAGCAGGAAAAAGAAGTGCTCAAGGGTCTGAAATCCGCGGCGGGCTTTCTGCGGCGGGAGCTTGGCGGTGCACTGCGTCTGCGCTATACTCCGGAGCTGCAATTTGTAGCGGACGATTCCATTGCCCACGGAGCCCATATTTTAGAGCTGCTTCGCAGCGTGGAGCGCAGGGATGCCGAACAAAACGGGCAGGGGGAAGAGGAATGACGGACTTGACGGCGGCTCAGGTTGCCGCGCTGCTGCGGGAGTTTGACGACATTCTGATTCTGACCCATGTGCGCCCCGACGGGGACACGGTGGGCTGCGCGGCGGCCCTGTGCGCGGGACTGCGGCACATTGGCAAGCGGGCCTATCTGCTGGAAAATGACGGCAAAACCCGCACCACTGCGCCCTATATGCAGCCCTATGAAGCGCCGGAGGGCTTTGTTCCCGCCCATGTGGTGTCCACCGATATCGCGGTGACGGACCTGTTTCCCAAAAACGCGGAGCAATACAAAGGTCGGGTGGATTTGGCGATTGACCACCACCCCTCCTTTGCGCGCTTTGGTAAGGCGAACATGGTTCGGACGGAGGCTGGGGCCTGCGGCGAAATTATCTACGACATTTTAAAGGAACTTGGCCCCGTCACGGCGGAGATGGCCCTGCCTTTGTATGTGGCGATTTCCACCGATACGGGCTGCTTTCAATACAGCAACACCACCGCCAATACCCATCGGGTGGCGGCCGAGCTCCTGGACACCGGCATTGACTATCGAACCGTAAATCAGGTGTTCTTCCGCACCAAAAGCCGCAAGCGGCTGGAGCTGGAGGGCGACATGCTGGCGGGTATGGAGTTTTACGACGGTGGACGAATCGTAGTGATGAAGGTTCCCATTTCGCTGATGGAGCGGGTTGGCGCGGACGAGACGGACGCAGAGGATTTAAGCTCTCTCGGCGGGCAGATCGAAGGCACCGACTGCGGTATTACCATGCGGGAGCTGCGGCCCAACGTGTGGAAGTTTTCTGTGCGCACCGGGCCCCGCATCAACGCCAGCGTTGTGTGCGCCGAGCTTGGCGGCGGCGGGCATGCGGCCGCCGCGGGCTGCACCATAGAGGCCCCCATGGCGGAGGCCAAACGGCAAATGCTGGCGGCGGTAGAAAAGACGACCGGGAAATTCGCCGACTGACAGAGAGGAGCAAACCATGCAGATCGAAAGTATTTTACGCGGCGGCGCGAAAATCGCCGTGGTGACTGGCGGCGAAAAGATCCTGACCGATGCGCAGTCAGCTTTGGATTTGCTGGCCACGGTGAACTATGAAACCGGCACGGACAGGATTGCGATTGACAAGGATGCTGTGGTGGACGACTTTTTTGTTCTGAGCACGGGCCTTGCGGGCGACGTGCTTCAAAAATTTGTGACGTACCGTACCAAGCTTGCCATCTACGGCGACTATACCGGATACACCAGCAAGCCGCTGAAGGACTTTATCTATGAATCCAACAAGGGAAGCCATGTCTTTTTCGTGCCGACGAAGGAAGAGGCTCTCGAAAGGCTTGCGGGCGGCTGACAGACCGCCAAATTTCAACGGGGAGGGCGCGTTATGCCCAGCGGAATCATCATCATCGACAAGCCCATGGACTGGACCAGCATGGACGTATGCGCCAAGCTGCGGGGCATCCTGAAAGAAAAGCGGGTGGGCCACGGCGGGACGCTGGACCCCATGGCCACCGGCGTGCTGCCCGTTTTTGTAGGACAGGCCACTCGGGCTGTGGAGTTTGCCGAAAAGGGGAAAAAGGAATACGTGGCGGGACTGCGTCTGGGCCTTGTCACCGACACGCAGGACGTGACGGGGACGGCGCTGGAGCGCTGTGAGCCAGCGGTTTCCCGGGAAATGCTGGTGGCGGTGCTGCCCCGGTTTACGGGGGAGATTTTGCAGATCCCGCCCATGTACTCCGCCATTAAAATCGGCGGAAAGAAGCTGTATGACATTGCCCGAAAGGGCGGCGAGGTGGAGCGCGCACCCCGGCCCATCACCATTTTCGAGCTGGAGCTTTTGGAGCAGACCGGCCCCGCCGAGTTTACCCTGCGGTGCCTGTGCTCCAAGGGAACCTACATCCGCACCCTCTGCCACGACATCGGACAGGCCCTTGGCTGCGGCGGGTGCATGTCCTCGCTACGGCGGACTATGGCGGCGGGCTTTACGCTCAGTCAGGCGGTGAGCCTTGAAGATGTGCAGGAGCGCGGCGCGGCACTGCTGATGCCCACGGATACGTATTTTTTAGAGTACCCCGCCCTTCACCTATCCACGGAGCGGCAGGAACACCGCTGCCGGAACGGAAATCCGGTGGACGCCGCTGCGTGTCCCGACGGGACAGTGCGGGTATACGGGCGGGAGGGAGACTTTCTCTGTCTCTCCCAAGCCAGAGACGGCGTGCTGACGTCGGTTAAAAACTTTTTTGGAGCGTAAGATATGAAAGAACGCGTGATTGCTCTGGGCTTTTTCGACGGGGTTCACCTGGGCCACGCCGCCCTGCTTCGCCGCGCGGTGGAGGAGGCCGCCCACCGCGGCTGCATCCCCGCCGTATTCACTTTCAGCCGTCCGCCCAAAGAGGTGGTCACGGGGATTCCCTGCCCGCTTATCAATTCTCCGGAGGACCGGCAGGGCCTTCTTCGGCGGCTGTTTGGCATCAAGGATGTCCTGATGGTGCCCTTTGATCAGGAAATGATGACGACCCCTTGGGATGCGTTTGTAACGGAAATTATGGTGAAGCGGTACCATGCTGTCCATCTGGTAGCGGGGCATGATCACCATTTTGGACATAAGAATCAAGGTTCGCCCGAGCTCTTGCTGGAAAAATGCGTCCAGCTTGGGATTGGCTGCGACATCATTCCCAAAGTGGAGCGGGGCGGCATCGAGGTCAGCTCCACTTACATCCGCCGATTGGTGGAAATGGGACAGATGGAGCGGGCGGCGGAATTTCTGGGGCATCCTCACGTATTGTCTCAGGAGGTGAAGCATGGGCGGCGCATCGGCCGGACCATCGGCATTCCCACCATCAACCTCACGGTGCCGCCCCATGTGCTGGTGCCCGGACACGGGGTTTACGCCGCCAAGGCCTGCCTGCCGGACGGCAGAGAGCTGGCTGGCGTGACGAATGTAGGGACCCGGCCCACCGTGGAAAACGGGACGGACGTGACCGTGGAAACCTTTTTGCTGGACTTTGACGGGGATTTGTACGGACAGACAGTCCGGCTGGAGTTTTATAAGCGGCTGCGGGACGAAATCCGCTTTGATTCTCTGGAGAGCCTGAAGGCACAGATTGCCCGGGACGCGGAGACGGTGCGGGCTTTGCTTGCGAAATAGCCCAGGGCTTCTGCCCGAAAGGTTTGCCCTTCGGGTGGCGAAGCGGCTAATTTGGATATGGAACGCGGGGCGTCTCATCGAGATGCCCCGCGTTGGCTTTATCATCGGAAACAGTCCGGTTGGCCTTGGGTTTAGGCCAGAACCAGCAGCTTCTTTAAAAATTCCACACCCTTGGGTAGAATCTGCTCGTCATCAAAGGAAAAGGTGCTTGCGTGAAGCTGGGGCACATCTCCCGCGCCCAAAAAGAAAAACACGCCGGGGATTTGCTGCTGGTAGAAGGAGAAGTCCTCCGCCGCCAGCGCGGGCTGGGGGAGCAGGGAGACTTCGCCGTTCCCCAGACCGGCGCGGATCGTTTCAAACAGGCCCTCGTGGTTCCATACCGGAGGATAACCCTCGTTGAGGTGAAGTAACACCTCGCAGCCGGTGGAGCGCTCCACCCGACGGCAGGTCTCCGCCAGCTCCCGGCGCAGCAAGTCAAAGGATGCGTCGGAAAAGGTGCGCAGACAGCCTAAAAGCTCCGAATGGCCGCTGACCACATTTCGAGCATCGCCGGAGTGCAGCGTGCCGAATCGCAAAACGCGGGGGTCCTCCGGGGGCAGGGCGCTTCGCTCCGTCTCCGTCACCTGGCGCACCAGCTCCACGGCGGCAAGGAGTGCGTCCCGGCCCTGATCGGCCCGGGAGATGTGAACGCTTTCTCCGGTAATGTTCACGGTAATCTGACTGGCCCGGGCCATCTGTGGGCCGGGCTTCGCCCACACCGTTCCCTCCGGAAGACCTGGCCACAGGTGCAGCCCGAAAATCCGGCGGACCTCCAGCCGCTCCAAAAGGCCTGTTTCACAGATCAACCGCGCGCCGCCGGTGGTTTCCTCCGCAGGCTGAAAAATAAAAAGCACGTTCCGCGGAAGGGCTTCCATATGACTGTCAACGTATTCCGCCAGCGCCAAAGCCATGGCGGTGTGCCCGTCGTGGCCGCAGGCGTGCATTTGGCCCGGATGCTCCGAGGCAAAGAAAAGGCCCGTCTCTTCCGTCTCCGGCAGGGCGTCCATATCCGCCCGAAAGGCCACCGTCTCCGCCTTTCCCACATCAAAAAATGCGCAGATGCCGCCCTTGATGGGTGATGAAAGACGGCAGCGCAGCTTCTCCAGCCGACTTTGTACGAAGGCCAGGGTTTTCGGAAGCTCATTGTCCAGCTCCGGAATGCGATGCAGCGTTCGGCGATACGTGATGACGGAGTCCATGCCGCCACCTCCCTTTTTTTTCGCTCAGTATAGCACTGCCCGGAGTAAAAAGACAGAGGGCAAAACCGAATTGTAAAAACCCCACAAGAACAGTGCTGGAAGGTCTTTTAAATCAGGGAAAGTTGACAAACAGCGTTCGCCGCCAATTGGCAGCGAACGCTGTTAAAAATTAATATAAGGATTCCACGACCTCCGTCAGGAGACAGCCGCCACGCCCGCAAAGCTGAACCAGCCTCTGGGGTCCCGGCACAGGCCGGACCAGCCCTCCCGCAGCTTCCACAGCGTTCCCGTGGTGTAGAGCGGGGAAACCGCCGCATCCTCCAGCAGAAGAACCTCTGCGTCGTGGAGGCAGGCAATCCGCGCGGCAGGGTCTGAGGCGCTGTCAATGATTTTCAGCAAGGTGTCGTAAGCGCCGCTGGAATAGCGGGCGGTATTGAGCGCGGACTTGCTGGAAAAGGGCGCGAGAAACGTCTCTGCATCATTGACGGATGCCGACATATCTACGTCCGCCAGCGCGTATTCCCCGGTGCGCAGGGCGGCGGACAGCTCCGCACGGGTCACGGCCCGGGGCTGAATGTGCAGCCCCAGCACGGAGCGCCACTGCTCCGCCAGCGCGGTGGCAATGGCTGCTGCCGGACCTTCATCCACATAGAGATAGTCCAGAGCGCTGTTTCTGACATAGCTGCTGGCGCCGCTGTCATAGCCGCTGCCGGATAAAAGCTGCTCTGCCTTTTCGCAGTTGCTTTCATAATCCTCTGCGGAAGAGTTTAAAAGGTCGCCGCCCTCGGTGCGGAAGTCCTCTTCCGCGCTGCCGGGCACACCGTAGGGTACCAGCCCCGTGGCCGCGCTGGCAGAGCCCCCAGCCAAGGCGGCCACGGCCTGCCGGTCCACCGCAAGGGTCAGCGCCTTGCGGAACGAGGGGTCGTCCAGGGGGTATTGTGCTCCGTTGAACAGCACCGTGTGGGTGGTGAGCACCGGGGTGAGGGACTGACCGTGGGCAACCTGTGCGTCCACTTGTTCCTGAGGCAGGGCATACGCCAGGTCCACCGTTTCTCCGTCATACAGAGCCCACGCCGTTTCCGGACTGTCGGCAAAGAAAACGCGTACCCCATCGTTTCTCACCCGGCCGTAATAATGCTCGCTGCGGGTCAGCTCCAGCGTCTTTCCCGATTGATAAGCGGAAGCCTGATAGGCCCCGTTGGTGACAAGCAGGGTGGGGGCGTACCACCATTTCAGGGGCGCGGCGTCCTCTCCCGCAGTTTCGGAGGCGGCCTGCGCCTGCTCCTTCAGGGACAGCACTACATCCTGCCGCAGGGGCACGGTGGCGGGGGAGGAGCACACGCCGGTCAAAAACCAGTCGTACTTCCCGGACAAAACCACCTCCAGCGTGGTGTCGTTCTTGGCGGTGACGGCCAGCTCCTCCGGGGCTCCCCCATCCTGAACCGCGTCGTAGCCCTGTACCACTGACAGCAGCGCCGCATTGGGAGACAGGGTCAGGGGATTTGCAAGGCGCTGCCAGGCGTATACAAAGTCCTGCGCCTTCACCTCTGTTCCATCGGACCAGCGTGCACTGCGCAGCCGGAAGGTGTAGACCACCGTGCCGTCAAAATTCTCCGTTATATCCACGGACTTTGCCATGCCCTCGGTCACAGTGGTGCTGCCGTCGCCGTCGCAGGTCATGCGCATCAGCGGCTCGTAAAGGCTGAGCGCCACCGTGTTGTCCGTGTCGGTGGAAACATAGGCCGGGTCAAAGGTGGTCACTCCGTTCCCCACAGACACCGGCAGAATGGATGGGGCTTCTTCCTCGCCGCAGCCGCTCAGGATTCCGGCGCACAGTACGGCGGACAGCACCAGAGCCGCCCATCGCTTCATTCGTCTCATGTGTGATTCTCCTTATGGAACACGGCCCGCCGCGCGGCGTTCTCCGTTTTATATGAATTGTGTATGCAATCAGCGCACTTCCGCCGGAACGCGGGAAATGCCAAATAGCATTATACGCGGTTTTGCAGGCAATTGTAAAGCAAAAGAGAAAATTTAGTAACAAATATTTACAAAATTAAGAAAATTTTAATAAATATAGGCCGACGGGGCAGACAGAAGACCTGCGGCGCGCAAAAGACCCGCCGAAAAAGCAGTTGCTCCTTCAGCGGGTTAAAATTAAAAAGCAGAGGGCGCAAGCCCCGTCAATGGGCCAGAATAAACCGCTCCAGCTCCGCCGCGGAGCGTACCACCGCCACGGCACCGGCCTCCTCCAGCTCACCGGGGGCGGCATAGCCGAAAAATTCCACGCCGACGCAGTCCACGCCGCACTCTTTTGCACCCAGCACGTCGTATTTCCGGTCGCCCACCATCAGGATGTCGGGCCGGTCCGCCTCGCTCAGGTTCAGGCGGTCAAAGGTGTCCCGGATCACGTCGGCCTTCGTGTGGTCCCCGTGGAGCGGGCCGCCTGCGATGACGCTGAGAGACGGTGTGTAGCCAAACCGCGCACAGATATCCACGCACAGCTTTTCCGGCTTGGAGGACGACAGCGCCAGCACGTATCCCGCTTCCTTCAAGCGCCCGCACAGCTCGGGCATTCCGGGAGCCGCCGCGTTTTCAAATTTCCCGATGGGCTCATACCGCTCACGAAACGCCTCCACAGCCGCAAAGGCCTGTTCCTTTGTAAAACCGCATACATCCATAAAGGTTTCCTGCAAAGGTGGGCCGATAAATTGAAGCAGAGTGGCCTCGCCGGGCACGGGTTTGCCAAGCTTTTCAAACGCGTAACATAACGAATTCAGGATGCCCTCCTTGGAATCCGTCAAAGTTCCGTCCAAATCAAAAAAAATATAACGATACAAAAATTTCTCGCCTCCGTTCCACAAAATTCTATCATGTTTTGCCGCTTCATGCAAGACGGTAGTAAGGTCCGCGCCCGCGCCTCCGGGACGAAGAGGCAAATCCCCACGTTCCGAAAAGAAAAGCGAATTTGGTTGCCAAATCGTTTCGCAGGGGGTATACTGGCGGCATCAAAACCGAAGGACGGAACTTTATGAAGATACTGGTATTCTCCGATTCCCACGGCAACGTGGAGCATATGGTGACCGCTCTGGAGCGGGAGAGGCCGCAGCGCATCTTCCATCTGGGGGACGGCTGGCGGGATGCGGAGCACCTCCGGGACATGTTTCCCGATATTCCGCTGGATCAGGTTCCCGGCAACTGCGACCTCCGTCTGGAGGAGGCGCCCATGAAGCTATTGGAGCTGGAAGGCAAGCGCATCCTTCTTTGTCACGGGCACACCTGCCGGGTGAAGGAGGGCCTGATGGACGTGAGCTATGCCGCCCGGGAGCACAAGGCGGATTTGCTATGCTTTGGACATACCCATGTTCCCACGCAGGAGTGGGTTGGGGAGTCTCTTTTATTAAATCCCGGCAGCATTGGCTATTGGGGACGGCCTACCTATGCCGTGGTCCGGATTGAACGCGGCCGTCTTACGGCGGACCTGCGCAGGCTGCTGTGACAAGCGGAGCCGAACGGGGCCGATTTGCCCCCTCTCCCAGCGGGCGGATGCATCTTGGAAATCTGTTTACAAGCCTTCTGGCGTGGCTCTCTGCAAAAGCCTCGGGGGGCCGGGTTGTTTTGCGGATTGAGGATTTGGACGCGGGGCGCTGTACCCGGGCCTGTGGGGACCAACTGGAGGAGGACTACCGTACGCTGGGGCTTTTCTGGGACGAGGGGGGCAGCGCGGGCGGGCCAGGCGGACCCTATTACCAAAGTGAGCGGGAAGAGCGCTATATCGCCGCGCTGGAGACACTGCGGGAAAAGGGACTGGTGTATCCTTGCTTTTGCACCCGCGCCCAGCTCCACGCCGCCTCGGCCCCCCACCGGGAGGATGGGCAGGCAATTTATCCCGGAGCATGCCGGGACTTGACGCCCGATCAGGCGGCGGAGCGGGCAAAAATTCGTCCTCCCGCTGATCGCCTGCGGGTTCCGGACCGGGAGATCGCATTTGAAGACGGGCATCTTGGCCCATACGCTGAGAATCTCGCCCGGGACTGCGGGGACTTCCTGCTCCGCCGGTCTGACGGCCTGTGGGCCTATCAGCTTGCGGTGGTGGTGGACGACGCGGCCATGCAGGTTACGCAGGTGGTGCGGGGGAGCGATTTGCTGTCCTCTACGCCCCGGCAGTTGTACCTCTATGGGCTGCTGGGGCTGACGCCGCCGAAATTTTACCATGTGCCTTTGCTGCTGTCGTCTGACGGGCGGCGGCTGAGCAAGCGGGACGGAGATTTGAGCCTGGATGCGCTGCTCTTGCGAAGTACGCCGGAGGAGTTAATTGGAAAGCTCGCGTATCTTGCGGGGCTGAATCCCTCTGCCAGGCCCCGGACTCCTGAAAGTCTGCTGGCAGAGTTTGACTGGGAGCGGGTTCCGAAGAAGGATCTCTTCGTACCACTGGGTCTGTTTTTCTGAAATCCGCATAAAACCGCCCCCTTTGCGCAAGCTGGCACAAAGGGGGCGGCTTATTTTATGGATTTGAAAAACAGCGAAACAAAAATCAGCCTGATGCGGGCCTTTGCGGGGGAAAGTCAGGCCCGGAACCGCTATACGTTTGCAGCGTCTCAGGCGAAAAAGCAGGGACTGCACGTCATCGAGGCGGCGTTTCTGTTTACGGCGAATCAGGAAAAAGAGCACGCGGAGGTGTTCTACAAGCATCTGGAGGCGCTTTCCGGTGAGACGGTGCTAATCGACGGGGGCTACCCCGTGGATGCGGCGCAGGATATGGCGGCGCTTTTGCGGATGGCGCGGCACAACGAGCTGGAGGAATTTGAAGACGCCTATCCCGCCTTTGCAGAGATTGCAAAAAAAGAGGGTTTCTCCCGCATTGCCGACTCCTTCTCCCGCATCGCGGCCATTGAAAAAACCCATGCCGACCGGTTTGAATTGTTGGCGGACCTGCTGGAGCGGGAGCGCCTGTTCGTGGCGGATGCGGAATGCGGCTGGATGTGCCTGAACTGCGGCTATGTCTTCACCGGGAAGGCTGCCCCGGAAAAATGCCCTGCCTGCGACCACGACCGGGGTTATTTCATTCGCCTGACCATGGCTCCGTACACGGAGCTGTAACCAGAGAAAACGCCGGCATAAAAAATCGGCGACACAGACGGCCCGGACGCTGTAACGCGTCCGGGCCGTATTATATCGCTCATAAAATAATTTCCTTGGGAAACGCTTCCCTTCGGAGAATGCCCCACATTTTATCGATGTACGCCAGCGTGTAGTAATTTTCGTAATAGTGATAGTAGAATGCGCCCTTGAGCGTCATGCGGAAGATTCCTTGCTCCTCCGTGGCAAAGCCAAGCTTTTTCGCAAGCCAGAATTCAAAGCCGTAGACCTTGTTCAGCGGCACGCCAAAAAATTCTTCAAATCCCCTTGGGTCCACCTCCGTGCTGTAAGCCGTCCAAAACAGGTAGTAGAGCATCCGCTGGCGGGTTGTAAAGCGCAGGGTCAGTGAGGTGGGCAACGTGCCACCCTGAATTCTCCTGCGGTATTCCTCCACGGAAAAGGTGTTGACCTTGAACTGATTCTTTAACAGCGTGGTGGCGGAGCAGCCGAAGCCTAAAAAATTCTCCCGGGTCATGGAGGAATAGCTTGCCCCCGGCGTGCCGGAAAAGGTCCAGATGGACTCCCGCCGGTATCCCATAGCCTCGCAATACCCGGTGATGTCGTCTAGCAGTCGTCGTTTTTGCTGCTTGCCCATGGGCTTGACGGTGGAGCCGGTGAAGGCAAAGTCAATAAAGGGATAGATGGCCACATGGTTTGCCCCGATGGAAAAAGCTGTGGCAATATCCGTCTTTAAATCCTCCACCGTCTGTCCCGGCAGGGCAAAAATAAAATCCATGGACACAGTTTCAAAGGGCACGGCCCGCAGAGTAGCAGAGAGACGCTCCGGGTCAAAGCCCTTGCGCCCCAGAATCCCCAGAAATTTATCCCCAAAGGACTGAATCCCGATGCTGATTTTCGTAACGCCCGCCGCCCGCAGGGCCGAAAGCGTCTCCACCGTCACATTGTCCGGGTGAAGCTCCAGACCGATGCCCTCCGTGATGATGAAATGCTCTTGCAGCGCGGCGACAAGCTCCCCAATCCGCCGGACGGCAAGCGCAGGCGTTCCGCCGCCGAAATACAGGCTGGTGGCCTGCTTTTTCTCCTGCGTCTGCCCGCCCACCAGATGGATTTCCCGAAGCAGGCAGTCGATATATTCATCGCACAGCGCTTCGTCGTACAGTTCCTTGCAATAGGGGCAGAAGGTGCAAAGCTGCCTGCAAAAGGGAATGTGGACATACAGGCCCAGCCTCCGGCTTCCAGCAAAGGGCAGCGCTTCGTCATATTCATTCTGAAACCGAAACGGACGAAGCGACCGCGTGAGAAACGCCCGGGTCAATGTCGTTAAATAGCTCATCATTCACCTGCATGCACTTCCGTTGATATTCAGCGGCACAAAAAGCAGCCGGGTAAGCCATGTCAACCGTTATCTGTCCAGCTTCGGCAAGGGCAGTTTATGCATCATCACGCGGCCAAAGGATACCAGCGTCTGTCCGCTGTCGGCGGTGAGCACCACGTCCGCGTCTGAGCGCGCCCGGTTCAGGGAGAACAGGTACACCGTCCCCATGGGGTCCCGGTAATACTGCTTACAAACCATTTCCCCGTCCACGCAGAAGATGCCGACGTCCCCTGCCTGTAATGGGTCCCGATTCACATAGACCGTCGCCCCGTCCGCAATCCATGGAGACATGGAGTCGCCCCGGATCTGTACGGCAAACTCCGCAGCGGGCGGTACGTCCCCGCCTACGGACACATAATCGAAATCCTCGCCAAACACCGGCGCGGCAAAGCCCGCCGCTGCCGGGCTGCAATACAGGGGGATGCGCCGCTCCGCAAGTTGGGGCCGGGCAAGCTCCAGCTCGTCCTGATACTGGCACAGCGCCCTCAGCACGGAGCGCACGGTGTCCCGCCCCACAGCGGAAAGACTTCGGTACTGGTCTAAAACCTCCCGCTCATCGTGGCTTAAAACGCTCTTTCCGCCCCAGAAGTGGTCCCGGTACAGTGTGTTGGGGTCCACCCGCAGGCTGTCAAACAGGCGCAGAAGTACCTCTTCTTTAGGGAAGCTGATCCCCGTTTCATAATTGCCAATGGCGGAAACCGTCACGCCCAGCGCCTCGGCCAGCTCCCGACGGGACATATTCAATTCTTCTCTCCGCTCCCGCAGCCGTTCTCCAAACCCCATGTGGCGCGCCTCCCCGCAGTTTCTTGGACAAGATTAAACTTTGCTTTATCCTATCGTTATTTTTTGGCTTTGTCAATTGCGAAAAACAGGAAACTTGTAGAATGCACCTTGACAAAACATAATACTTGTGATATTTTGGGATTGCTCACAGGATTCTTGTGAGTTGCAGGAAATAGCGCACGAGGAAAGGCAGAGGGACAAGCTCTGGGAGCGGGCAGATCCCCGGGGTGTGGAACCCGGCGCAAGGGACCTCTTTAAAGCAAGGTGCCGGGCTTTCCCCGAATACGCGAAGGCTTTTCCAAAATAAAAGCACTCACATGTTCCGAAAAACATGTGAGCGCAATGGTGGGGGAAGATGGATTCGAACCATCGAAGTCGTAGACAACAGATTTACAGTCTGCCCCATTTGACCGCTCTGGAATTCCCCCATATTCACTTGGAGCTGGTGGACGGATTCGAACCCCCGACCTGCTGATTACAAATCAGCTGCTCTACCAGCTGAGCTACACCAGCGCATCCAACAGCAAAAGTTATTCTAGCAGACGGAGAAGAGTTTGTCAACCTTGTTTTTTAATGGGAGGGTAATTTTTTATGAGAAAGAGATTGTACAAGGGGAAGGGAGGTCCCCGCTGTGGCCTGTGCGGCGGGGAACTATGCCCGGAAGAATCCTATTGGCAGATCAACGGAGCGCTGATTTGTGCCGCATGTCTTCCGGAATATGCCCGGGGAGAGCTGGAGCCCTTTCGCCGGGTGCTGGGGGAAGAGGTGAACGCCTGATGACCATGCTTGAAATGTCCGTTACATACCGGGCCGGGGCCGATGCCCTGCGCCTGCGCATCCGGGAGCTGCGGCAGGCGCGGCAGGGAGAATCCGATCCGGGGAAAATTTTTCGGCTGACCCGGCGCATCGCGGAGCTGGAGCCGCTCCTGCGGGAGGCGCGGGAGCTGGCGGCGGTGACCGCCCATTATTACGAAAGGGGATATCACAAGGATGAAAAGTACTGCTTCTGATACCTTTTCCACCCGCTCCAGCGAGTGGATGGGAGATATGACGGTGTGGCTGCGTGAAAACAGCGGGGACAACGCAGATCGTCTGGCTCGCCTGCGCCGCCAGCTCCATGTGGCGCGCCAAAGAGAGCTGACACCCCGACAGCGCCAGTTTTTGGAGAGGTACTTTGACGACGGACTGACCATGCGGGAAATTGCGGAGGAGGCAGGCGTGGATCCTTCCACTGTGTCCCGTACGCTTCACCGGGCAAAGCAGCGCCTGCGCCGCGCCCTGCAATATGCGCTGTAAGGAATTTCCCGGCTTTGCCCCTTGTGCTTTTGCCCTGCTTTACGTATAATAAGCTTGCGACAATCTTTGCTGTGCTTGAACCCCGCGCGTTCCTCCGGGAGCCGGGGAAATAGAAGGAGGAGCCTTATGATTTACACCGCGCTGCACAACCGCTGGCTGCGTCTTCTGGGCGCCGTATTCGGGCAATTTCTCGCCGCGCTGGCGATGAATTTATTTCTGGTTCCCATGCACCTGTACACCGGCGGAGTCATGGGGTTTTGCCAATTGCTCCGGACGCTGATGACGGACTATATGGGGATGAACTTCGGGCAGTATGACATTGCGGGAATTCTTTATTTTCTGCTGAACATCCCCATTCTGCTCTTTGCGTGGAAGACGCTGGGGCGCGGGTTCGTGGTGCGGACATTGATCTGCACGCTGGCGTTCTCTGTTTTTTACTCGGTCATTCCCGCAGCGACCACGCCCATTGTGGAGGATATGCTGACCTCCTGTCTTCTGGGCGGCATTATCACGGGCGTGGCCTATGGCATCGTGCTGACCTGTGGCTGCTCCGGCGGCGGGCTGGACGTGGTGGGGCTGGCGCTGGCGGCACGGGGAACCAATATTACCGTGGGCAGGTTCAGCTTGGGGATCAACGCGGTGCTGTACACTGCGTGCCTCGTGCTGTTCAGCCCGGAAATTGCGATCTACTCCGTGATTTACAACTACTTTTCCGCCACCATTCTGGACCGGATGCACCAGCAGAACATCTCCATTCAGGCCATGATTTTTACCAAGCAAAACGAGAAGGAACTGGCAAAGTATATTACCCAATCCTTCGGCCGGGGCGTTACCTATTGGATGGGAGTGGGGGCCTATACCGGGGAAAACGTCCATGTATTGTACGTGTGCCTGTCCAAATACGAGGTGGAGGAACTGCGCCGGGCGGTTCATACCATGGACCCCCATGCGTTTTTTGTAATTCAGTCCGGCATTGAGGTGGACGGCAACTTCCGCCGGAATCTGGGGAACTGAGAAGCGGACACAAACTGGTGGAGCGGCGGCTGTTCCGGCGGGAGCGTTTGGGGATATCCGGGCGCGTGCTTTTTTGCGGACCCGACGCGGAACTGCTTGGATATTCAGAAACGGAAAAAACGAAGGAAAGACAAAAGGCGCCGCTCCGGCGGCGCCTTTTTCATGAAAGGGGAGCATAAAAGCTATGCGGCTGCAAGGTGCAATTTTTGATATGGATGGAACGCTGCTGGATTCCATGGGGGCATGGAGGGCCTTGGGTTCCGCCTTTATCCGACGGCAGGGGAAGGAGCCGGAGGAGGGGCTTGACCGAACGCTCCATGCCATGAGCATGGAGGAGAGCGCGGCCTACTGTGTGGAGCGGTACGGCCTGGAGGTCAGGCCGGAGGAGATTTCCCGGCTGCTGTACGCGGAGATGGAGGAGTTTTACCGGTTTCAGGTGAAGCCAAAGGCGGGCGTAGAACGGCTGCTGTCCATTTTGAAGATGGAGGGTGTGTGGATGTATGTTGCGACAGCCACGGACCACCCTTTGGCAGATCTGGCCCTGGAGGTTTCGGGTCTTGGAAAATATTTTCGTGGGCTGATCACCTGCGGCGACGCGGGCCATGAAAAGAACCATCCAGAGGTGTATGAAATGGCGCTGCGCCGCCTGCGCTGCCGGAAGGAGGACACCGTGGTGTTTGAGGACTCCCTCTTTGCCCTGCGCACGGCCAAGGCCGCAGGCTTTCGCACGGCGGCGGTTTACGACCCGACCGAGCCCAATCAGGACGTCATGCGGGCGGAGGCGGACTATTACATCCGCTCCTTTGAGGATTGGACGCAGATGGAGTAAGCAGCTCTTGGCGGCCTGTTGACGCCGGAGAAAATCAGCCTGAAAATGAAAAAAAGGGGCCGCCGGCGAATGATACGCCAGCGGCCCAAATGGGTGGGATATTGGAAAGCTTCCATGACTATCGTACTCCATACGCCCCAAAAACGCAAGGGGGAAAATTGGTCGATTTTTCACTTATTTTGGAGAAACCCGCCTTTTTCAAACAGGGTAAAAAAGAAAATCCGCAGCTCTGAAAAGGAGCCGCGGATTTTTTGGTTATTTTCTTCTTTTGCCGCCGCGCTTTCCGTCTACGCTGCGATTCAGATCGGCCATCTTTCCCTCGGAGGCGGAAAGAAATTTTTTCAGCTTGTCCTCAAAGTCCACGTCGCCGGAGGGCGGAATCGCCTGCGCCCGGGCGGGGCCGGAACGGTTCGCCGGCGCATATCCGCCGCCGGCAGGACGGGGACCACCGCTGCTGACAGCAGCAGGGCGCGGACCTCCCATGCCCCGGGGCGCGAAAGAACGGCCCTCCTCCGGAGGAAGCGCCTTTTTAATAGAAAGATTGAGCTTTCCGTTTTCCGAGGTCAGCACCCGGACCTTGACGCTCTGTCCCTCCTGTAAATAGTCGTGGACATCGTTTACGTAGCTGTTTGCAATCTCCGAAATATGTACGAGGCCGGAGCGGCCTCCCTCCAGGGCGACGAACGCGCCAAACTTCATAATGGCGGTTACCTTGCCCTCCATGATGCTCCCAACCTCAGGCTCTACTCCCATATTGCGTCCTGTTTCTCCCTTCTCAGGTTTCGTTTGTCCGCCAAAGGCGGAAAGATATTTAGATGACCGGCAGGGCGCACCGCGCCCGTGCCGCTCAATTGCTCACATCGTAGAACACCCGGTCCCCCGGGGCCACAAGACCCAGCTCATCCCGGGCGATTTGCTCCATCTGATCCTGTGTGCCGCCGCCATCGATGGCCTTTTGAAGCTGATCGTTGCCCTGCTGGCTGCTGCGAACCTGCTCGCTCAGCAGAACCTTCTGGGTTTCCGCCTGCTCCACCTGCGTCCGCAGATGGTACAGCTGTAACCCCAGCGCGACGATGAGCGTTGCCAGCAGCAGCTTTCCGAACAAGCCCAGCCTGAGCTGCCGACGGCTTTTTTTGGGCGCGCCTGTCTTTGCCACGGCTGCTCCCTCCTCGACCAATTTTGTAACGCCGACACGCAATTTTCTCTATTGTATAGCATTTTTTCATAAAAAGAAAGATGTTTTTCAGACGAAGGCCCATTTTTTTGGAGAAATTTTTCAGCCAAATCCAAGGAATTTGCAGCAAATGAAGCAAAAAGTCCAGCGTATCGGCCCAAAAATCCCAAATCGGACGCAGAAGCGCGGAAAATAAGGTGAAAAACAGTACCGTGCCGCCAAGGGTGCCAATCAGCGCAAAAATGCGAAGCTGCCCCTGGGTTCGGTTCAGGGCGAAGAGAAACAGCGCCGCCGCTGCCCACAGGCAGTAGACCGCGTCCAGCACCCACGCAAATCGGGGCAAACGAAGGCGGAAGGGGCGAAGCAGGTCGTGGGCCACCCCGATGGCCAGCCCCAGCAGAATCGACTGGAGAAAGATCCCCAGCTGCTGGTCCACAAAATTCCGCATATCATCCCAGCAGCCGCCGCAGCAGCCCGCCCCGGCTTGCGGACGGCTCCTCGTAGGATAGGGAATCAATTTTCCCGTCCACCCGCAGCTCGCCGCCCTCCAGCGAAAGCTGGCCGATATGCAGTTCTTCCCCTGTCACCACCAGTGTTCCGGCGGCGGTGGACATGACAATCCCCGTCTCATCAAACCGCTCCACATCCTCCACGCCGGAGACAATCAGGTGCTCCCGTCCGTTCAGCTCGACGCGATGGGCCTGCGGCATGGCGTTTCCATAGTCGTTCATCTTACGTCCCTCCCCGGTCTGCGCCGGTCCAAGCCGGCGGTCACACCATTCTATGGGAGAGAGCGGCGGATTATGCCCCTCCGGTAATTTCGCGGTACAGGCCTGCCGCGTCTGCCTGACGGACGTTTTCCGAAACCGCCAGAACCTCCACCGTCAGGGCCCTTACGCCGAACCGCAAAGAGAGCACGTCGCCCACCTTCACCTCATAGCTGGCTCTGGCAGGCTTTCCGTTGACCGTTACAAGACCGTTGTCGCAGGCCTCGTTGGCCACGGTGCGCCGCTTAATCAGGCGCGAGGTTTTGAGATATTTGTCCAGCCGCATAAAATTGCTCCTTTTTAAAAGTTCCTGAAAACCCTGGATTGGAAAACGCGCGGGGGGACGTAAGTCCCTCCGCGCGAGGCGTTTATTTGGTGTTAACCGCGCTTACTTCGCGACGGTGTCCTTCAGCGCCTTGCCGGCCTTAAAGGTGGGGATCTTGGAGGCGGGAATCTTGATCTCCTCCTTGGTCTTGGGGTTGCGGCCGATGCGCTCGGCGCGGCTCTTCACTTCAAAGGAACCGAAACCAACCAGCTGGACCTTGTCGCCCTCTTTCATGGCGGTGGTAATCGCGTCCAGCGTGGCGGCAATAACAGCCTCGGCCTCTTTCTTGGAAACCTCCGTCTTGGCGGCAACAGCGTTGATCAGTTCAGCTTTGTTCATTTGTATTTCCTCCTATAAAATTCACATCTTCCAGAATATATCTCAAAGCGAAGTCCGCTTTTAAGATTCTTGTTTTTTGGCCCGTTCCCACAGGGCCGTCTTTTCCGCAAAGGGAAGGGAAGCAAGGTCCTCCGAAGCGTGCTCTTCCACAAATCGGAAGCGGCGGGCAAATTTATCGCACCCGGCGTGCAGCGCCTCCTCGGGGTCTATTCCGTAGCGCTGGGCAATCCGCGCGGCCACAAACAGCACGTCGCCAATCTCTTCTCGGATGCCGTGGGGCGCGTCCAGGGGACGGGCGGCGTCCTCCGCCGCTTCGCGGAGCTCGGCAACCTCCTCGGACAGCTTGTCCATCGCGCCCGAGGCCTCCGGCCAGTCGAATCCGGCTGCGGAGGCTTTGCGCTGGATTTTCTCGGCCCGCCACAGGGCGGGAAGGGTTTTGGCAACCGCATCCACCGCGTCCGCGGCAGAGGTCTGGCCCTTTTCCTTGCGTTTCATGACCTCCCACCGGGCGGATTCCTCGGCGGAGTCTTTCACCTCCTCGGAGCCGAACACGTGTGGGTGGCGGTAAATCAGCTTTTTACAGATGCCGTCTGTCACGTCGTCCATGGTGAAGCCGCCCTGCTCGCGTTCAAGCTGCGCGTGAAACACCACCTGCAGCAGTACGTCGCCCAGCTCCTCGCACAGGGCCGCCGGGTCCCCCCGGTCGATGGCCTCCGCAGTCTCGCAGCACTCCTCCATAAGATTTCGCCGGAGGGAGGCGTGATCCTGCTCCCGGTCCCAGGGACAGCCGCCGGGGGAGCGAAGCAGCTCCATAATCCGTAGAAGGTCCTCATATCCGTATCGGGGCTTACATTGAAAATCTATCATATCTTTTCTGCCTTTGCAAGATAAATTCACGGGAAATCCTTGATTGTTCAGGTTTTTTTCACTTCAGCCTTAAAATTTTTGCCAACTTTTTGCCATGGGGCACGGATTCCAGATCCTCCGCCCGCAGAATCCGCAAAGCCAGCACCAGAATGCCGTATACCACAACTGCCACCGCGATGGCGCCCAAGGTAGCCGCGGCACCGGCCAGATATCCTGCGCCGGGACCCGCCAGCAGACGGCTGAGAATGCCGTGGGCCGCCCAGGCGGAGAGGCCCATTGCTACGGAGGCAATAGCCGGTTTTGCAAAAATCTGGAGATACCGGGGCTTTTCCGGAGAGTATTTCCATACAAAGTACAGGTTAAATCCGGCGATGACCAGATAGCAGCAAAGGGTGGAGATGGGCGCGCCCATGATATTGATGGAGGGCGTGCCCACCAGAACATAGTTCATGGCAATTTTGGTGACGCCGCCGGCAACCATGGTGTAAATAGGAATTTTCTCCTTGCCGTAAGACTGCAAAATGGCGTTGGTCAGGTTCATCAGGCAGATGAAGATGCACGCCACGCCCTGGACCCGCAAAAGCGGTGCGCAGGCAATGGCATCCTGAACCTGCGCGGGATACAGCAGCAACAGAATCGGCCCGGCCAGAACGCTTAACCCAACGCCTGCGGGAATGGCCAGCAGGGCAATCAGACGCAGAGCGGAGGAGACGACCCGGTTGGCCCTGGCGTTTTCATGCCGGGCCAGCGCCGCCGCCACAAAGGGAATCAGGCTCATGGTCACGGGGAAGACAAAGGAGGGCGGCAGGTTCACCAAGTCCGTGCCGTAGCCGTATTGTCCAAACAGGACGCTGGGCGCGGCGGGAAGCTGGTTTTGGATATCGGACAGCCGACGCAGGACAATGGTGGTATCCAGCATGGTCAGAAGACTCATGGCGGAATTGCTCAGCGTGATGGGAATTCCGATGTGCAGAACCTGCTTCATCAATACCCCACTGGAAGGGGGCACATCGGCGGAAAGAGCCTGATTGTCCCGATGGCGGAACAGATAGAGCGACATAAAGCCCAGAGAGATCACTTCGCTGACCGTGACGCCCAATATGGCGCCGGCGGCGCCGTAGGCCACGCCCTTTTGCACCACGCGGATCAGATACCATGCCAGCGGCAGGCCCACGCCCAGCTTGAAGGTGACCTCAATGACCTGTGACACGGCTGTGGGCGTCATATTGCCCTGCCCCTGGGTGTAGCCCCGCATACAGGCCAAAAGGCTGACGCACAAAATAGTGGGCGCCAGCGCGCGGATGGCGTGGGCGGCCATGGGCTGGCGCTGGAGGTCGGCCAGCTGAGATGCCCCGAAAAACATCAGCAGAGAGCCCACAAGGCCGATTCCTAAAAACAGCCAGATTGCCGTGCGGAATAGCTTTCGCTTTTCATTTTCCCGCCCCGTGGCATGGGCCCGGCTGGTGAGCTTGGAAATGGCAAGGGGAAGTCCCGCTGTGGACACGGTCATCAGGACGTTGAAAATATCGTAGGCCACCTTGAAATAGGTTTTGCCCTCGGCACTGAGAAGGTTGTTCACCGGAATGCGGTAAACCGCGCCCACGAGCTTGACAATGGCCACGGCGGAGGCTAAAATCGCCGCGCCGCCCAGAAAAGACTGCTTTTTCGCGTTATTCGCCATGAAGTTACCTCAATTTTTTCAAAAGGTTGGAGCTGTTTCTCCAACAAGGATATGCGTGCATCCTGCTGTCATGTCTCCATCACAGACGGGTTCCGCAGTGGCGGCAGAAAACGTCGCCCTGATTCGGCCCGAACCCGCACAGGGGGCATACACGGGGTTCACTCTGCCGCAGCCGCGCAATCTCCGCATCGGTACGGTCCAGCTCCGCGTTCACCTCGTCAATTTCACGGAGCTTGCCAAGAAGCGTATCGGAGTCGGCAATGTTGCCGGTATGGGTCCCATACACCATGGAGCCCACCTCCTGCAAAAGAACGCTCCGCCGGGCCTTCAGGTCAGCTACGCGGACATTCAGCTTGCTGACGGAGAGAAGAGAGGAGGCCTTTTGGCTAGCGGCGGTAAAAAGGTCGCCTGCGGCGGTGCCCACCTCCTCGGCGGTTTTCTGCACGGTATCCAGAAGTTCCTGCAATCTTTCATCCATGTTGACGCCCTCCTTAACTTAATAGGTATAGGTGCCGCCGCCCACAAACTCGCGGGCCAGAGAATCCAGCGCCAGATATTCGGCGGTCATGCCCTCAAAGCGCTCGTAGGCCGTGAGAATCTGATCTGCCACGGGGTATTTGCCCCGGGGCAGTTCCTCCAGCAGGGGAACTACGTAGGGCTTGAGCACGGAAAATTCGCACGCAAGGGACGAGTCAAACATCAAGTCCGCGTTTTCCTTATAGGGGGAGATGTACAGCTTTTCTCCCCGGCGAACATTATCCCACATTTTCAGGGTGAATTCAGCGCTGCTGCCCCGGAAGTTATGGTCCCGGACAATCCGGCGGCAAAGGCGCAGCCAGGCATGGTCGAACAAGGAAGTTCCCGCCTCGTCCAGCACGCTGCTGCGGGCCGCGATGTAGAGCTTGAAGGCATGGGGGTTCTTACCCACAATCACGTCGTTCAAAGCGTGGATGCCCTCGAAAATCACCAGCTCGTCGGGCCCCAGACGCATGGGCTGGGACATGATGTCCGAGCGCATCTGGCGGGCAAACTCATACTTGGGGACATGAATCGTCTCGCCCCGGTCCAGCATGGCGAAGTGGCGGTTCAAAAGATCAATGTCCAGACAGAAGGGGGACTCAAAGTCAATGGCCCCCTCCCGGTTCCGCGGGGCGGTTTCCGGGTCCACGGTGTTAAAATAGTTGTCCATAGACACTGTGTAGGTCATGATTCCCATGGATTTAAGCACGTCTTCCACCTTCAGGGCTGTGGTGGTCTTTCCGGAGCCGGAGGGGCCGGACAACAAAATGATACGGGACTCGCCCCGGTGAGCGGCAATTTTTTCGGCCGCCATGCGCACCTTCTTCTGAAAGTCCTCGTCGCAGCGCCGGGAAAATTCCTCGGGATTGCTGCGGGTCGCCTGGTTGATATCAATGAGAGAATATGCCATGGTTTCAAACCCCTTTCCAAAGTGGACCCGCAGTGCGCTTTTCCTGCACGGCCCGATTCAATCCCCCGCTGTCTCCCGCCCAAGGGCGGAAGGGGAGAGGGCGACCGCGGCATTTTGGTAAAACGCGGCAAAGGCCGCCTGATTTTCCGAAATCTTACCGGGCCGTGATGTGTATTCCACCGGGTACTTCAAATTGAATACCCGGCTGATACGGCCCGGCCCGCCCACCATTTTTGTGGACCCGCCCGCGCCGCAGGACAGGATGGAGCACAGCTCCGACATGATATAGACGTTGTAAAGATTCTCGGCTCCCGGCTTGCACCAGCCCGTGTTTTCAAAGCTGCCAGACATATACTTCTGCCGGTAGAGATAATAAGGCCCGTACCCGGCGGCACGAAGCGTGGGGTCCGCGTAGTCCAGCATTTCGCCCACCGCCTCGGCGGAGGGAATGCGCAGGCCCTCCAGCGTGATGCGGCTGCCCTTTTTCAGGCTCAGAGTGTGGACCGTGATATTGTCCGCCCCCAAATTGATGCAGGCGTCCAGCGACCGGCGAAAGCCCTCCGGGTCGTCCTCAGGCAGGCCCGCAATCAGGTCCATGTTGACATGTTCAAACCCGGCGTCGGTCGCCTGCTCCATGGCCGAGAAAATCTGGGCGGCGCTGTGGCGGCGGCCGATGGCCGCAAGCACACGGTCCTCCATGGTCTGGGGGTTCACGGAAATCCGCGTCACGCCCCGGTTTTTCAGCACCCGCAGCTTTTCCGGCGTCACCGTGTCGGGCCGTCCGGCCTCGACAGTATACTCGCGGCAGGCCGCAAAGTCAAACGAATCGGCGAGGCCGCCCAGTAAACTGTCCATTTGCTCTGCCGTAAGAGTAGTAGGGGTTCCGCCTCCCATGTAAAAGGAGCGGACCCGCAGGCCCAGCTCCCGGCAGAGCTTTCCCGCAGAGGAAATCTCCGCTTTCAGCGCCGTGAGATACGGCTCCACCAGATGAAAGCTCCGTTCCACGCTGGCGCTGACAAAGCTGCAATAGGCGCAGCGGGTGGGGCAGAAGGGAATGCCTACGTAGAGGGCAATATCCTTGGGGCCCAGTTCCTCCCGCACGCGGCGGGTGACGCAGGCCGTCTCTGTTGCAAGTCTTGCGCGGCGGGGTGTGACGAAATACTCATCCTCCAGCATCCGACGGACCTCTTCGGGCGAATCGCCCAAATCCAAAGCGGCTACCGCCGTTTTGTCGGGACGCACGCCCGTAAGGCTCCCCCACGGGGGCGTCAGTCCGGCGGCCTCCCGGGCGGCCTTAAAAAAGCTCATTTGCAGCAGCCTGCGGCGCTGGCCCTCTTGTTCATAGTCGGTGCCGCTCAGTTCACGCACGGCGTTGCCCCGACCTGTGTGCCCCTGATAGAGCATTTCAGTCACCGCTTCGGCATGATTGCCGCTCTGGCGCAGCGTGATTACAGCCCGGTTGGGGTCATCCCCCTCGTAGACGGGCCGCTCCTCCGGCAGCAGGGCCATCAGGGTCTGCTCCATGGAATACAGCTCCTGATGTCCCTCAAATTTCAAAAGCATGGCTCAGCGCCCCAGCGCCTGCAGCATAAAGGGGTTGTATTCCCGCTCCCGGCTGAGAAGGGAGGGACCCATGTGGCCGGGGAGCACGGTGTATTCTCCCGCAAGCTGCCCCAGACGGGACAGGGACGACAGCATGTCGCCCACATTGCCGCCGGGCAGGTCCGTCCGACCACAGGAGCCGGCGAACAGAGTGTCTCCGGCGAACATGGCGTCGCCGCACAGCAGCGTCACGGAGCCGGGAGAATGGCCGGGAGTAGACATAACCGAGACGGTCAAGCCGCCCACCTGCACCATGGTTCCCTCGCCGTAGTCCACCGTGGCAGGCAGGGATAAAAACAGCTCCCGGGTCCGCCGGTCCGCGTCGTCACCATGGACATCCCGGCGATTCAAATAGGCGGGAATGCCGGGGTACCGCTCCAAAAGCTCCGCCACAGCGCCGGTGTGGTCGTAGTGTCCGTGTGTCAGGAAAATGCAGACGGGGGCACAGCCGGTTTCCTCCACGGCATGGAAAACCCGGTCCGCGTCGGCGCCGGGGTCCACAATGGCGCAGACCTTCGCGTCCTCATCGCAAAAAATATAGCAGTTGGTCATAATCGCGCCAACCTGCATGGTAATGATTTTCATGGCAAAAGCTCCTTACAGCGTGTCGGTATCCAAAATCAGCGTCAGGGGGCCGTCGTTTAGTGAGTCTACTTTCATATCTGCACCAAATTCCCCGGTTTCCACCCGCGAAACCTTTTCCCGGCAGGCCGCGATAAAAGCTTCATACAGCGGGATGGCAACTTCCGGCCGTGCGGCCGCAAGAAAATCGGGTCTGCGGCCCCGCTTGCAGCTTCCGTACAGAGTGAACTGAGAGATAATCAGAAGTTCACCATTCACTGCGTCAAGTCCCAAATTCATTTTGCCATGTTCATCCTCAAAAATGCGAAGACCGCAAATTTTATCGGCCAGCTTGAGGACTTCGTCCTCGGTATCCTCGTGGGTAACGCCCAGAAGGATGAGAAAGCCCTGGCCGATTTCGCCCTTTACGGCTCCGTCGATGGAGACGGAGGCCCGGGTAACTCTTGTGACTACCGCGCGCATGTGCAGATCTCCTTTACTGATAATGATATCGGATGTGTTTTCGGTTTCAAGAAAGGGACGCAGAGGGTTTTGCCCGCAGGGCAAAGCGAGGGATATGGCTGTGCTCCGACACATCTCCCGTCTCATCACGGGAAATCCGCTCTGCGGCTTTCCCGTGAAAAGGAGCGGCAATGGAGTGAATGATACGGAATTTAGTCCGTTCCCTCGTCCCATCTCCCCGAAAAGCGGTTACACCGCATTTCGGGGAAAAGGAGGAGCGGTGAAATGAGCGAACTTTGCCCGCAGGGCAAAGCGAAGAATACGGAGCATGCTTCGACGCGTCTCCCGTCTTACCTCCCCGAAAAGCGGTTACACCGCATTTCGGGGAAAAGGAGGAGCGGCGAAATGAGCGAACTTTGCCCGCAGGGCAAAGCGAGGGATATGGAGCATGCTTCGACGTTATCCGGCGGGCCGCGTGACGTTCAAAACACCCGAAACCTGATTAAGCCGCTTCATCAGCGACTGAAGCTGCTCACCATCCTTGACGCTGACCTCCAGCGTGATAACGGCAAAGCGGTCCTCGGTGGTGCGGACGTTCAGCGCCGCCACCCGGGTGTTGGTCACGGACAGGGCTGCGGAAACGTCCAGAACCAGATTGTTGCGATCCTTTGCAAGAATTTCCAGAGAGGTGCGGTAGCTGTCGTTGGTATCCACGCCCCAGGTGACCTTAATCCACCGGCCCTGTTGGTCCGGCTGGCTGCGGCGCTCCTCCGAGGCGTTGGGACAGTCGTGCCGGTGGACGGACACGCCATATCCCCGGGTGATAAAGCCGATAATCTCATCCCCGGGCACGGGGGTGCAGCACTTTGAAAACTTCACAAGGCAATTGGAAAGCCCCTCTACGATGATACCCTGCTCGCTGCGGGCACGCTTGGGGATGGCGGTCTTTGCCGGTTCTTCGGCCTTACCGGCCTCCATGGCGTCCTCCAGAGACTTTTCCTGCTGGTGCAGCTTTTGAATGCGCATCAGCTCGCCCTGCATCCGGTTCACGGCCTTCTGGGCCGAAAACCCGCCGTAGCCGATAGCGGCATACATCTCATCCAGCGTCCCGAAGGACACCCGCTTTAAAAGCTCCGGGAGATTTTCAAGGGCCAGCACATCCCGCATGGCAATGCCGCAGTGCTTCAGCTCCGATTCAAAGGCGGCACGGCCGTTGGCAATGTTTTCCTCTCGCCGCTCCTTTTTAAACCACTGGCGGATTTTGCTGCGGGCCTCGCTGGACTTGGCGATTTTCAGCCAGTCCCGGCTGGGGCCTTTGGCAGTTTTAGAGGTAAGAATCTCCACAATGTCGCCGTTTTTAAGCTGGAAGTCATAGGTGACGATGCGCCCGTTGACCTTGGCGCCGATCATGTGGTTGCCCACGGCGGAGTGGACGGAATAGGCAAAGTCGATGGGCGTGGCTCCGGCGGGAAGGTTCTGCACGTCGCCGCCCGGGGTGAACACGAACACCTCGTCGGAGAACATGTCGATTTTCAGCGAGCGGATATATTCCTCCGCGTCGGTGCCCTCCTGATTTTCAAGGAGGCGGCGGACCCACTCGTATTTCCCCTCGGTGCCGCCGCCCTGCCCGTTCTGCTTGTATTTCCAGTGGGCAGCCACGCCGTATTCCGCAATTTCGTGCATTTCCTGCGTGCGGATCTGCACCTCGAAGGGAATGCCGTCTCCGCCCATCACGGTGGTATGGAGAGACTGGTAGCCGTTGGGCTTGGGTGTTCCGATATAGTCCTTGAAGCGGCCCAGAATCGGCTTATAAATGTCGTGGATGACGCCCAGCACGTTATAGCAGTCTCCCACAGAGTCCACCACCACGCGGAAGGCAAACAGGTCAAAAATCTCATCCAGAGATTTGTTCTGGTTAAACATTTTGCGGTAAATGGAGTAGGGGTGCTTCATCCGCCCATAGACCTTGTGGCGGATTTCCATTTCCGTCAGGCGCTGGTCAATCTGGGCCTGCGTGCGGTTCATAAAGTCGTCATACTCGGCTTTTTTCGCGCTCAGGGTTGAAACGATTTCGTCAAACCCAACCGGGTCCAGATATTTCAGGGAAAGGTCTTCCAGCTCCCACTTCATGCGCTGCATGCCCAGACGGTGGGCAATGGGTGCGTAAATCTCCATCGTCTCCAGGGATTTTTGCTTCTGCTTCTCCGGGGACTGGTACTCCATGGTGCGCATATTGTGCAGCCGGTCGGAAATTTTGATAAGGATGACCCGGATGTCCTTGCTCATGGCGATGAGCATTTTGCGCAGATTTTCCATCTGCTCGTCTTCCTTGGTGGCGTACTGGATGCGGGTCAGCTTGCTGACCCCCTCCACCAGATTCGCAACCGTGGGAGAAAAAAGCCGGGCAACCTCTTCATGGCTGGCAGGAGTGTCTTCAATCACGTCGTGGAGAAGCGCCGCTTCGATGGACTCGGAGTCCAGCCGCAGCTCCTCCGCCACAATCTGGGCCACTGCCAGAGGATGGATGATATAAGGCTCGCCGCTTTTGCGCTTCTGGGCCACGTGGCTTTTTTCCGCAAATTCGTACGCGGCCCGGATATGGGCAAAGTCCGCCGAGGGGTTATAGGCCCGAATGGTGTCTTCCAGCAGCTGATATTCCTCTTCTACGGTCATTGGGCCTCCCTCCCTTCCCAGACCTGCGCCCCGGCATGAAGCCTCTGCAAAAGGGGGCAGGCGCAAAGATCCACGCTGTCTTCCCATGGAAGCAGCGCAATGTCGAAAAATTCCTCATCTACGGGAGCGGTGCGCAGAAGTCCCCGCTCCTCAAACACCGCCAGCGCCAGAACGGCGCGCAAAAACGCTTCCCGTCCGCCGGACAGCTCGGCGACGGCGCGGAGAAACGGCAGCTTTGCAGCCGTCGCCCGCCCTTGGGGCAGCAGACGGCGAATGGCTCTCAGCAGTACGCGAAACTGCTCCAAGGACGCGTCCAGACGGTCTGCCTCCTGCGCTGTCAGGGTTTCACTGCCGCGCAGCCGCCGGATCAGCTCAAGGCTTTCTATCTCACTGCGGCTGGGGACGCGGCTGAGCCGCAGGTCCACCAATTGCAATTGCAGGGTGGTCCGGCCACGGAAGGTGTTGCCCTGGAGATAAAAAGCAGCGTCTACCCGGTCCCCCACCCGAATGCCGCACTCTTCCGCCGTGGCGGAGAAAAAGATGGCGTCAAACCGGCAAAGGCCCCGGCTCAGCTGCAATTTCAGGTGCTTTCCCTGCCCCACTCCCTGAAGGCCCTCCACCCGCGCGCCAAGCAGCGCGAAGACGGGCCGGGGATTTCCAGCGCCGTAAGGGTCCAGATGGCCAAGCTGCTCCACCTCATCCATGGTCAAATCCGCCGGGTCGGATACGGCAGCGTCAATCTCCAGCGCGGGAACGGGAATACCCTTACCGCAGTGGGCCCGGACGTAGCCGTTCATTTTCTCCCGGAAGGGGGCGATGTTCTCCTTTCGGATGGTGAAGCCTGCCGCCAGCTCGTGGCCGCCGAACCCTTCCAGCAGGCTGGAGCACGCCTCCAGCGCGGCAAAGAGGTTGAAGCCCCCGAAGCTCCGGCAGGAGCCCTTGCCCAGATCGTCCTGAATGTGAATCATAAAGCTGGGGCAGGAAAATTTCTCGCTGATGCGGGAGGCCACAATGCCCACCACACCCTGGTGCCAGTCGTCGCTGTCCAGCACCAGCGCGGAGCGCTGGGAGTCCGGCAGGGACTCAATCTGGCGCAGCGCGTCGGCGCAGATGTCCTGCTCCACGGCCTGACGCTCCCGGTTCAAATCACAAAGCGCCCGGGCCAACTCTTCGGCGCGGGCGGGGTCTTCGGTTTCCAGCAGGTCGGCGGCAAGATCCGCCGCCCCCATGCGCCCCGCCGCATTGATGCGGGGGGCCAGGGAAAAGCCGATCTGCACGGAGGTGACGGGCTTTCCATCCAGCCCCGCTTCTTTTAAAAGGGCGTGAATGCCCACGAAATCCGTTCTCGGCAGGGCGGCAAGGCCACGCTGGACAATCACCCGGTTCTCTCCCTCCATCCGCATCACGTCGGCAATGGTGCCGATGGCGGCAAGGGTGCAGTACCGGCTGAACAGCCGCTCCTCGTTGCCGGAGCCCCCCAGGGCCAGCACCAGCTTCAGCGCCACGCCCACCCCGGCCAAATGCTTGAAGGGATAAGGACAGTCTGGCCGGTGAGGGTCTACCACGGCGGCGGCCTTGGGCAGGGGGCCTTTGCATTCATGGTGGTCGGTGACCACCACGTCCAACCCCAAAGAGGCTGCAAAGTCTACCTCCTCCGCCCCGGTGACGCCGCAGTCCACCGTTACCATCAGCGTGGCCCCCTGATCGTGGAGGGACTGGATGGCCTCCCGGCTGAGACCGTAGCCGTCCTCAATGCGCCGTGGAATATAGCGCAGGCAGGGAACGCCGCAGTTTTTCAAGTAGTCCAGCAACAGCACGGTGGAGGTAATGCCGTCCACGTCGTAGTCGCCAAAGACGGCCACAGTCTCCCCGTCCGTAATGGCACGGCGGATGCGCTCCACGGCCTGATTCATATCCGCCATAGCAAAGGGAGAAAGGGTCAACGCACCGTCGCACTCCAGCCGCTTGGCTGCTTCCTCGGCGGAAGAGACGCCCCGGCCTGCCAGCACAGAGGCCAGCAGCGCGGGATATCCCGCCTGACGCAGCGCTTCCACCGCGCCCGGGGAGGGCGTTCCGATGTTCCACTTTTCAAATTTCATCACGGCAGCCCCCCTTCCGACAAATTTTGCGGCACAGTTGTGCTATTTTCCAAAATAACTTCACTATTATACCAAAGTTCCACGGAAACGTAAAGAAAATTCTAACCTTTGGCGGCAAATTTGACGGGCGGGCCGGATTCTGCTAAAATAACCGGGATTGTGATGCTGGAAGATTTTACGCGTCCCGGGCTGCGCCCGGCAGATTATTTTATGAAGCGCTTTGAAAAGGAGATGATTGTTTGCTGAAATACCTGAAACGACTGACTGCTGCGGGCCTTTGCTGTCTGTGCCTTTTATCGGTGCTGCCGGTGAGCGCGGCGGCGGCCCCCAAGTTTTCCGATGTGCCCAAGACACACTGGGCGGCGGAGTCCATTTCCCGTGCGGCTGAAAAGGGACTTTTGAACGGGCGGAGCGACGGAACGTTCGGCATGGGAGGGTCCATGACCCGTGCGGCGTTTGCCGCGGTGCTGTGCCGCCTGTTTGAATGGGAGACGGTGTCTCCTGCTGTCGGGTCCTTTGCCGACAACCGGGACCCCTCCAAATGGTATTATGGCGCGGTGGAAACCGTGTTTGTCCGGGGGGCGGTGACGCAGCAGGAGGAGAACTTCCGCCCGGGCGACGCCATTACCCGGGCGGAGATGGCGGTGATGCTGGTGCGCTCGCTGGGCTATGGGACCTTGGCGGGTCTTGCGGGAGAACGCAAATCTCCCTTTACCGACGTGACCTTCAGTCTGGGCTATCTGATTCTGGCCAGCGACCTTGGCATTATGACGGGGAACACCCGTGGCGAATTTCAGCCGGACAAGCCTGTCACCCGGGAGCAGGCTGCCGCCGTGCTGATGCGGGTTTATGACAAGATGCACGCCCCTGCGCCGGAGATCATGGGGGTTGCCCGGGAGACGGCGGGGCTGAGCCTTACTGGTGTCGGGGCCGTGGCGGTCCCCGCACTGAAGCTGGTTTACAACGGGGCGCTTCAACTGGTCTCCGACGTTTCTGAGGAAACGGCTGCTGCTATCCGGTTGGCGGCGGGGGACAAGCGCGTGCTGCTTCAGGTTTCCGGCTCCGGCTCCGTTCTTGCCGGGACGGACCCTGCGGCGCTGGCGAAAAAAATTGCAGCAGCAGTTGCTGACGGCGGCTGGGACGGTGTGCTGCTGGACATCTCAAAGCTGACGGGGACGGACAGGGCGGCGCTTACCGCGCTGGCGACTGCCCTGCGAACGGCCTTGGGGAAGGATAAGCTTTTCTCCGTAGCGACGGAAGCGCCCGTCCGGCAGGGGGGTACGTCCTACAACGGCTATGACTTTGCCGCGCTGGCGGCTTTGGCGGATAAAATTATTTTGCGCATTGCGCCCTATTATCAGGTGATTTCCGATCTGCCCACCACGCCTAAAGAGCCGCTGGAGGAGGTTTATTACGCGCTGGAAGCCGTGGCGGCCGCCGTACCGGCGGAAAAGCGGGTGCTTTTGCTCACCGTATCCGGCTCTAAGTGGCGAGGGGAGCGGGCCGAGGGGGATGTGTCCGCGGCGGAGCTTTCCGTCCTGCTGTCCACCTCCGGCGTCACGAGCTACTGGTCCGGCCGGTATGCCGCGCCTTATCTCAGCTATACGAACGCAGGACAGCGGGTGGTGGTCTGGTATAACGACGCCCGCTCCGCGCAGATGCGGTGGCAGCTTTTGTCGTTTTTCGGCGGCGGCGGGGTGTGCCTTGACAATTTGACCGGCCCTCTGGATGGGGAGAACGGAATTCTCACGGGTCTGAAATAAGCCCGGGAACCGCCAAAAAATCCGAAAATAGAAGCGGCGGGATGTGCAATGCACATCCCGCCGTCGCTTGTTAAAAATTTATGTAGAAAAGAGTCTTCGCGCGGACGCTTACAGGAATTTCTGCATCCCGTCGGTGGCAAGGCCCACCTCGGCGCTGATGGTGACGGTGAATTTAATGCTGTTCTTCTCGCCAAAAGCGTCCAGCCAGTTCAAAAATTCCTCAGTCCTGTGGTCCACGTCCCCGCCGGTCACCTTGCACAGGTTGTCGATGAAAACGTGGGAAATGTCGTAGTTCCCGGCATACAGGCCGCTGATAAAGCCGCGCATGGACTCGTAGTTGTTCAGTTTATATTCCTTTACGTCAATCAGGCGGATATGGTAGTGGATGTCGTAAGTCAGAGCGGAGTTTGATTCAATGCAAACCACGTTGCCCGGCTCGTCCTTTGCCGCGCTGTTGATGAGGTCGATGAGCTGCTTGGTTTTCCCGGAGCCTTTGACGCCCATAATCAATCTAACCATAGTATATCACTCCTGTTCTTTTGAAATCACGGGGTGGATTTCTATGTCTTCAGCATAGCATAGATCCCCCGAAAAGACAATGCAGAATTCCTGCAAAAAAGTTTGTGAATAATGCCGGGGGCGAAAAATTCGCCCCCGGTATTCGTTTACAGGTTCAGCTTTGCCCGAAGCTCCGCGCCCCGGTCCTCGAAGCCGGGTTTCCCCAGCAGAGCGAACATATTCTTCTTATAGTCCTCCACGCCCGGCTGGTCAAAGGGATTTACGTCCAGCAGATATCCGCTGAGACCGCAGGCGTATTCAAAGAAGTAAATCAGACCTCCCACAGTCTCGGCGTTCCGAGGCCCGGCCTCAATGATGAGGTTGGGAACGCCGCCCTCTGTATGGGCCAGAAGCGTCCCTTCGGCGGCTTTGTCCCGGATGAAGTCCAGAGACTTTCCCGCAAGGAAATTCAGCCCGTCGCCGTCCTCTTCATCCCGCTCCACGGAAAGCTGCCGGACCGACGGGCCAAACCGGACCACCGTTTCAAACATCAGCCGCCGTCCCTGCTGGATGTACTGGCCCATGGAGTGGAGGTCGGCGGTGAATTCCACGCTGGCGGGAAACAGGCCCTTGCCCTCTTTTCCCTCGCTCTCGCCGTAAAGCTGCTTCCACCATTCCGCCATCATGCGAAACGCCGGGTCAAAGCAGCCGAGGATTTCAACGGTTTTCCCGTCCCGGTACAGCTGATACCGGGCGGCGGCATACCGCCAGGCGGGGCAGTCATAGCCGGGAACGGCGCACCGCTCCATCATCTCCGCCGCGCCGCGCAGCAGCCCGTCAATGTCCACGCCTGCCGCGGCGATGGGTAAAAGGCCCACGGCGGTGAGCACGGAATACCGCCCGCCCACGTCGTCGGGCACCACGAAGGTTTCCCAACCCTCTTTGTCTGCAAGAGACTTCAGTGCGCCTCGGCTGCGGTCGGTGGTGGCGAAAATGCGCTGCTGCGCGCCGTCCTTGCCGTACCGTGCCTCCAAGAGCTTTCGGAGAAAGCGGAAGGCCACGGCGGGCTCTGTGGTGGTGCCGGACTTGGAGATGATGTTTACGGAAAAGTCCACGCCGTCCAAGAGGTCCAGCGTTTCGCCCAGTGCGTCTGCGTCCAGACCGTTGCCCGCAAAGTAGATGTTGGGACCGTCCTTCTTTTTCAGGTTATAGCTGGGGGAGCACAAAAGGTCAATGACGCCCCGGGCGCCAAGATAGGACCCGCCGATGCCCACCACCACCAGCGCGGCGGAGTTTTTGCGGATTTTGTCCGCCGCCGCCTTGATGCGGGCATACTCCTCCCGGTCATAGTCCTCGGGCAGACGGACCCAGCCGGTAAACTCGCCGCCCGGGCCGGTTCCGTTTTGCAGCTTTTGGTGGGCCAGCCCCAGCCGGGGGGCGATGGCCTCCTCATAGGGCATGGGGATAAAGGAGTCCATATGAAAGGTTTTCACTTCCAGCATAACAACCGTCCTTTCCGGATCGCCCCGCGACCATGGGTGATGCACCTATTATACTAGCATTCCCCCTGTGCCACAAGGAAAAATCCAAAAAAGGCCGGAAATTCGGACTGAAATTAACGGCCCAAAAATGCCGTGCGCAGGTACCGCAGGGCAAGAGCCCCCCACGTGACGCGGGGAACGTCTTCTCCCGCCACCAGCGGCACCTCCGCCACCGTCTCACCCCCGGAGGAGAGAATCAGCGTTCCCAGCACGTCGCCCTTTGCGATGGGAGCCGATGCCTGCTCGGTAAGGGACACGGTTTTTTCAAGCTTTGCTGCCTTGGCCTTTTCCAGCAGCAAAGATTCACCCGACGGCACGGGCTGCACCGTGGCCTGCGTCCCCAGAGAAACGTTCACCGGAGGCAGCGCCCCATCCGGCATGGCTTTTACCAGCGCATAGGTAGAAAAGCCGTGGCTCAACAGGGCCTTTGCATCCTCAAACCGCTGGGCAGAGGTGGGGCCTTTCATAATGACGGCAATCAGCTCCATCCCGTCCCGCTCCGCCGTTCCGGAGAGGCAGTATTGGGCTGCACCGGTAGAGCCGGTTTTCAGGCCGGTGGCTCCCTCATAGAAGCGGATAAGCTTGTTGGTATTCACCAGAGACGAGGCTCCGTTCCGCAGGGTGTCCATCCAGATGGTGGTGTACTTACGAATGTCCGGGTGGTTTAAAATCAGCTCCCGGCTCATCAGGGCAATGTCATAAGAGGAGGTGACGTGTCCCTCGGCGGGAAGGCCTGTGGGGTTGACGAAATGGGTGTCGTTCATGCCCAGCTCCTTGGCTCGCTGGTTCATTCGCTCCACAAAGGCGTCTTCACTTCCAGCGATGTGCTCCGCCAGAGCCACGGAGCAGTCGTTGGCTGAGACAACGCACACGGCCTTGAGCATGTCGTCAACGCTTAGCTGCTCGTTTTCCTTCAGCCAGATCTGGCTGCCGCCCATGGAGCAGGCGTGGGCCGAGGCGGTGATCATGTCGTCATAGTGGAGGGTCCCGTTTTCGATGGCCTCCATGGTCAAAAGCAGGGTCATCACCTTCGTGACGCTGGCGGGCTCCAGCTTTTCATGCTCGTTTTTGGCGAACAGAACGGTTCCCGTCTCCTTTTCCATCAGCAGCGCGGAGGGTGCGGATACCTCCAGCGCCTTGGCCGGGATCATCAGCACCAGTGCCGCCGCCAGCGCGAACAGCAGTTTTTTCATAACGCTCCCCCTTTTATTGGGCAATACCGCATGATTCCAAATACGCAGGTGTGCCGGCAAATTTGCAGGCAGATGCATATGTAAGGCGACAGCCGTGAATTGCGCGGAGGTGCCCTTGCTGTCCCATACTATGAGAAATAAGAAAAACAAATGCGCCCTTGGCCATTTTTCGTCTTGCAAAATGGAAAAGGGTCTGCTATACTATCCTCACGCGCAATTTGTAAGAGCGATGCGCGGCTGTAGTTCATCGGTAGAACGGCAGCTTCCCAAGCTGCATAGGTGGGTTCGACTCCCATCAGCCGCTCCAGAAAAATCCCCGGAATCATTGAAATATCAGTGGTTCTGGGGATTTTTATTTTCTGCATGTGTTGCGCCGTAGGAAAGAAACGGCCAAGATTAACCCGGATTTTTAAAATGTACAGGTCAAAATATAAGTCAAGCGTTCTGCTTTTTTCGATATGCGTCCAGCTTGACATACAAAGCCCCCCTGATGTAGTGATAAAATCCTACATCAGGGGGCTTCTTGCCCATTATTTCTCTTTACAGGGCTTGCTTCTACGCGCGGATAGCTTTCACTTAAAAAACCGGCGCGCACCACATTGGACGATCTTTACAGCACTGCTTCTCTCAAATGCCGAATAGCAAAGAGAGGAGATGGGTGCACAGGAGCGCGCGCCGGATTGCAGGGGGAGAGGTTTATGCGGGAGTCTGTTCCGGCTCGGATTTCATGGGCTCAATCTTGCCCACGCAGCGTCCGGTTGCAATGTAGATAAAGGCAAAGACGACGCCCAGCCAAGTCATTGGAGCGTAAAGCGCATAATCCATCACCGAAACGCCAAACACGCCGGAGGCATAAATGCCCGACATGCCCCAGGGAATTACCCAGCAGAGGGCCGTGCTGGTATCCTCCAGCATACGGGACAGGTTCTTTTTGGGAATGCCATACCGCTCGTAAATGGGCTGGAAAATGGGCCCGATTACGGTGAAACAGACATAATAGCTAGTGGTAACCATCAGGAAGACAATATTGGCAAGATAGGAGCCCGCCATGATGGTCTTCCAGCTTTTGGTGGAGCGCTCAAGTGCGCTCACCAGCGTATGGAGTACGCCGGAGGCTTTTAGCGGCGCGCCGAAAACAGCTGCACACAGCATGATGCCCACGGTACTCAGTGTTCCGTTTAAACCGCCGCGGGAAAGCATGGTATCCACAATTTCAACGCCCGTATCCGAAGCAAAGCCGGAACCCAGCGCAGCGGCCATTTGGCTCAGGGTTGCCCCCTGGAAGATAAGCGCGAACACGCAGCCCGCCAGAACGCCGACTGCGTAGACGGGAATGCTGGGCATTTTTTTGACAATTAAGGCAATGACAATGATTGGAGGAAGCAAGGTCAGCGGATTGAGATTGAAGTGCTCCCCCAGCGTCTTCAAAATCAGGGTGGAAGTCTCGCTGGAGACGCTTCCGGAAAACCGGGAGCCAATCACAAGATAGAGAGCCAGAGAGATGATATAGCCCGGAATGGTTGTGAAGAGCATGTGCTTGATGTGAGAAATGATGTCGGTTCCCGACATGGCAGGTGCCATGATGGTCGTGTCCGAAAGCGGAGAAAGCTTATCGCCGAACATCGCGCCAACAATAATTGCGCCGGCGGTATACTGCATGGGGATTCCAAGCCCCTGAGACACGCCGATCAGCGCAATGCCAAGGGTTCCGATGGTTCCCCACGAGGTTCCTGTGGCCAGCGACATGATGGAGCAAAGCAGGCAGGCAATAAACAAAAAGGCGGAGGGCGCAATCATCTGCATTCCGTAATAGATAATGGTGGGGATTGTCCCGGACAAAATCCAGGAGCCCACGATCAGGCCGATGGCCATGGTAATAAAAATACCAATTCCCATCAGGCGCACATTATCAAACAGCGTCTTTTCAATTTCATCCCATTTGGTTCCCCAAAGGACTGCGACGGCGGAGGTGATCGATCCGCCAACCAGCAGCGTGATGGACGTGGAGGCTTTGACAAATTTCAGTCCAATTACAATAACGACAATGGACAATACCAGTAATATAATTGCTTTTGGCAAGCTGTTTTCACTTTTCTTCTCTTTCACAGGGGTGCCCTCCTCAATTGCTCTTTTTCTTTAATTCACTGACCAGGCGGTCGACTGCCTGACGGATATTGGCGCGGGGTGTGGCCAGATTCAGGCGGATATGGGTGTCTTGCGCTCTCTCTGCGGGGAAGAACCAGGCCCCATAGTCTACCGCAAGACCGCAGTTGTCCTGAACAAAGGGCTGAAGCTCCTCGCTTGTCAGGTATTCCTTCATATCTACCCAGGCAAGATAGGTTCCCTCCAGCGGCGTGACCTGCACCAGAGGCGCTTCTTTAGATAATGTGTCGCGCAAATAGACAAAGTTATCCCAAATGACTTCCAGCACAGTCTCCAACCAGGGTTCTCCGTGGTTATAAACCGCTTCCACGGCCGCATATCCAAAGGTTCCGCCCTTGGTTGCCTGAATTGAGAGAACAAACCGGTCAAAACGACGACGGATCTCTTCGCTGGGAATAATGGCAAAGGAGTTTTTCAGGCCCGCAATATTAAACGTTTTCGAGGCCGCGGAAAGAATGACCAGCTTGTCGCTATAATCTCCCACGGTTGCGGCCGGATGATGTATGTGACCCGGCATCAGAATGTCCTGGTGAATTTCATCGCTGATTACATAAATACCGTGTCGCTTGCAGGCTTCCAGCATTGTTCGCAATTCCTCGGGGGTCCACACGCGTCCGGTAGGATTGTGGGGAGAGCAGAGGACGAAAAGCTTTACCTGATGTTCAATCAGGTCCTGTTCAAACTTCTCCGCATCCAATGTATAATGCCCATCCTGATTGATTAGCTCAGAGCAAACCAGACGGCGCCCTGTGTTTTGAATCGCCTCCATAAACGGATAATAGGACGGCGTCAATATCATACAGGCATCGTCCGGAGCAGTCAGAATGCTGATTAGCCAATAAATTCCGGGGACGACACCGCACGTATACCGCAGCCACTCGGGCTGTATACGATATCCATGGCGCCGTTCCTCCCAGGAAACGACTGCGTCGGAGTAACTCTTTGGCGGCACAAAATAACCGTATACGCCAAAGTCTACCATCTCGCGAAATGCCTTTTCCACGCACTCAGGGGCCCGAAAATCCATATCCGCAACCCAGAGCGGAAGAAGATTATCCGTCCCAAATTTACCGCCCATTGCATCCCACTTATAAGAATTTGTGTTGCGGCGGTCCGGGGCATACTGTGTCTCTAGTTCTGTGATTGTCATTGCTGTTGTCCCCTCCTGTATTCGATTGCTGGCTGACCAGGTTCATGCGCCGTGTGGTTTGGCGCTTGCCGGATTGCAACTGCTTTTCGGCACAATTGCCTGCTATAAGTTGAGCAAATACTATGCCAATCAGAGCATCTCCGTCAAAAGGTACTTATTTGGGCATGTTCAAGGAAAATATTTGTGTGTGGCTGGTCTGTCGCACGGCTTGACATCGCCAGAACCGCATAAAACAAATTGGCCTGAGCAGTACAGAAGCTGTGAATCCATTGTGCTGCAAGCATTTTGGAAAAAAGTTAGTTTTGGCCCGTCGATGCAAAAGTGGTTTACTGAGAAGAATGCCGGGAATTAAGATAATTGCAGCCGAAAGGGTGGTGGAATATCCACTCAATAAGCATCGCGCCTTGACTTACCTTAATAGGTGGGTTCGACTCTCATCGCCCGATCCGGAAATAGATCCCCGGAACCATTGTAACATCAGTGATTCCGGGGATTTCTATTTTCTCGTATGTGCTGCGCGTGGTGAAGAAGACGGTCAAAATCGGCCTGAATTATTAAAATGTATGGGTCAAGGTGAGGACTGAGCTCTCTACTTTTGAATATGAGCCCAGCCTGTGGGCAGACTTTCTCTTAAAGGCGGCGTTTGGGCAGATATGGCTTTTCAACAACATACAAGTGCGTAATCGAATTTTTGAACGCAATATTCTTTATTGTAGAACAAATTTTGGAATATTTATGTAAATTACTAATTTTTTAGATTTTGTTAAAATAAATTCACTCGCTGTTTTTGTGAAAACGCACGATAAACAACCGTAAATAACGGCGTTGTGCATAAAAATAAGCTTCAGATGTTGACAAAATATGTCGACCGGTCTATTATTCTCTTAGTTCTCCATTATAGAATAATAATTGATAAAAAAGAACAACGCAAGTGGAGAATAGCTGTCTATACTAAGGAGGGTGATAGTCCCGGCGTGTGCGCTTTCCCGGCAAGGAACTAACACAGGTATGAAAAAGGAGAGAAACGATTATGTCCGCAGGAACATTTCTGTTAATTCTGGTGATCGCAATTCTTGCTCTGGTAGTAATGATTGTAAAGCTGAAGATGCACCCGGTGCTGGCGCTGTTTATAGCGGCCCTGGGTACCGGTATCTCCCTTGGCTATGGCGTGATCGGCACGGTCGATTATGTCAGCAGCGGCTTTGGCAACACGCTGGGCAGCGTGGGTATCACCATCATTCTGGGCGCCATTATTTCCATGGCGATTGAAGATACCGGCGCAGCCAAGTCCATCGCAAACTTTTTTATCAAGCTTTTTCGCGGCAAGAACATGGAGCTGGCCCCGTCCCTGACCGCTTTCATTATGTCCATCCCCGTTTTCGGTGACATTACCATGGTGCTGACCGCACCCATCGCTTCCATGCTTTCCAAGCGCAAGCACATTTCCATGTCCACCATGGCATCCTTCACCGGTCTGGGCCTGTTCCTGACGCACGCTCTGGTGCCCCCTACTCCCGGTATTCTGGCCATCGCCATTATGTTTAAGTGCGATCTTGGCCTGACCATTATGTGGGGTATTGTTGTGTCTCTGGTGGGCTTCTTTATCCCCTATTTCCTGCTGCGCAAGTGGACGGAAAAAGAGTGGATTGAGCCCAATCCCGAGTTTGTCCGGGGCATGGCGGAGACTCACTCCGACAGCGTGGACGATATCCTGATTAAGGATCCCGGCCTGCCCAGTACAGTTCTGGGCTTCCTCCCCCTGTTGCTGCCCGTGCTGCTGATCTCTGCTTCTTCTTTCGCTGAGATGTATGCCACCGAGGGCAGCCTCATCTACACCCTCTGCACCGTCATGGGCAACAAGGTGATTGCTCTGTTCATGGGCCTTGTGTACTCTGTGTGGCTGGGCTATCGTCAGCGCACGATGGTGCGCGGCGTTTATGCCTCTGCTTACAACGAGCCTAATATTAAATTCAACGAGATCATGTTGGAGAGATGGGTTGCCCGTGGCCTGGTGGTCTGCCTGGCTCCTCTGCTGATCACCGCTATGGGCGGCGCATTCGGCAACGTGCTGAAGAACTCTCCCGCTCTGGCACCCCTGTCTGAGATGATCGGCAACAGCTCCATCCCCACGATCGTGGTGCCCTGGGCCATTGCCGCCATTATGATGATTGCCGTTGGCTCCATGACCACCGCCGGCATGACCGCCGCGGCGATTGTGCTTCCCATGATGCCCGACCTGGGTCTGGCTCCCTTGGCCGCCGTGATGGCGATTGGCAGCGGCTGCCTGATGGGCAATCACTACAATAACTCCGGCTTCTGGGTCATGGGCCAGTTCTTCCACCTGAACACACAGCAGTCCGTGAAGTACGTGACCATCCCCTGTGCCGTGTCTTCCGTGGTGTGCATCATCACTGTGGCGATTATGAACGCCGTGGGTATCTTCGGCTAATCACCCGCACTCCTTTCGAGGGTATCGCGTTTATCTCAGTGCCCTCGGTTTTTTAAAAGACGGCTTTCGCGGTGTGCGCAAAGCCTGAAAGAACAGAAAGGACACGATCATGAACATTCGCTTTGACAACAGGGTGATTCTCGTCACCGGCGGCACCGGGGGCATTGGCCTGTCCTACGCGGAGCTTGTGGGCACGCTTGGGGCCAAGGTGGCCGTCTGCGGTACGAATCCCAAGAAACTGGAGGCGGCACTGGAGAGCCTCCGGTCCAAGGGGATCTCCGCCTTCGGTGAAACCTGCGACGTTTCCGACGCCGCTTCTCTGGAGAGCTTCGCTGCTCACACGGAAGCCGCGCTGGGTCCCATTGACGTGTGGGTCAGCAACGCCGGTGTTTATCCCCAGCACAGTATTATTGACACGCCCGAAGAGGTGTGGGACCGGACGGTGGACACCAATCTGAAATCCGTCTATCTGGGCGCCCGCATCGGCTATCGCTTTATGAAGGAACGGGGCGGCGTGATGCTGCTGGCATCGTCCTTTGCCGCCCTGTTTCCCTCCGTCGGCAGCGGCGTGTATGCCGCAACCAAGTCCGCCATCAGTTCCATGGTCAAAACGCTGGCGGCCGAGCTGGCCCCCTACGGCATCCGTGTTAACGGGTATATCCCGGGCCTGATTGACACGGATATGAACCACGGGCCCATTGCGGAGCGGGGCGAACAGCTTCGCGCTCCCATTGCGCTGCAAACCTTTGGAGAAGCAATCGACGTAGCCTGGGCCATGGCATTTCTGTCCTCCGACTACGCCCGCTATATCACCGGTACCAGCATAGAGATCAGCGGCGGCAAAATGGGCGTTCAAAATCCCATGAAAGCATGGCAGGATAAGGAAACCCGGGAGTAATCCGGGGGACAGGAAGGAACAGCCTGAATATGAATGTAAAAGATAAGGTAATTGTCGTTACCGGCGGTGCTGGCGCAATCGGCACCACCCAGACAAAGCTTCTGGCCGAAAATGGCGCGGAGGTCTGGGTGATCGATTTGGCGGCTGACCGGGCGGAGGCTCTGGCAAAAGAGCTGACGGCGGCTGGCTGCCGGGCCCACAGCGCGGGAATGGATGTATCCAGCGAAGAGGCTTGGAAGTCTGTGACAGAACAAATTGTGGAGCAGAGCGGCCGGCTGGATGTGATCGTAAACAACGCAGGCATCAATATCCGCAAGAACATTGAGGAAATGACAAAGGACGAGTGGATGCAGATGATGGAGGTCAATACCGCCAGCGTCTTCCTTGCCACGAAGTATGCCATTCCCATTATGCGGCGGCAGGGGGGCGGTGTCATTATCAACACATCCTCTATCTGCGGGCTGATCGGACACATGAACACGCCTGAGGCCTACACCGCCACCAAGGGTGCCGTGACGCTGCTGACAAAATCAGTGGCAGCCCGCTACGGCAAGGATAACATTCGCTGCAATTCAATTCATCCCGCTACCATTGACACGCCCTTTGTGGCGGCCCTGATGGCAGACCCGGTGAAAAAGCAGGCCCGGATTGATGAGATTCCCCTCGGTCGGCTGACCACCGCGGAGGATGTGGCCAACGCGGTGCTGTATCTGGCAAGCGAAGAAGGCTCTTTTCTCAACGGCGTCAACCTGCCCATCGACGGCGGCGTGACCTGCTACTAAAAAACGCATTTACAGGCGGCGGGAATCAGTCACTTTTACAGAGATTGCCCGGCGGTTTCACCGGGGAGAACATATCCCGCGCCTGCGTGTTCAAACTTCTGCGGAAACAGCAAAAAACGCCGCGAGTAGCGGCGTTTTTTGCTTAACTCCTATGATTGGCCGGGCGTGTCCGACGGATTTTCCAAAGACGCCCGGCGGGACTGTGCAGCCTTAGGTAAGGTCGTCTGCCGTCGCCAGTTCCGGCACATACCCAAACATTTTTTTGGAAATAGCTACGCTGGTTCGTTTCAGCTCATTCACCAGCCCGTTGTCGCAGGCCATGCGAATGCGGGAGGTCATACCCGACACACTAATGGCGCAGGACACGATCCCCGGAGCGGAAAACACCGGGACGGCGACGCAGGACAGGCCGAAGGCAATTTCTTCATTATCCTCAGCATAGCCCTTTGCCCGGACCTTGAGAATCTCCTCCCGGAGCTGCTCGGAATTTGTAATGGTGTTATAGGTCATGGTTTTCAGGTTGCTGGAAAAAATCCGCTCCTGCGTGGCGGGATCCATGTAGGCGAGAATGCATTTTCCCACGCCTGTGCAGTGGAGGTCGTTGTGGGTGCCGATCTGGGTGCTGATAAAAATGGAGCCGGTGGCCTCGACCTTATCCACGTAAATCACGCCGTCGTTTTGCTCTATCGCACAGTGTACGGTTTCGCCGTACTTAAGATTGATTTGCTCCAGGTATGCATGGACAGAGCGGATGATGATATTCTGGACCTTGACCGTGTTGGAAAAGCTCAGCAGCTTTAAGCCGAGCACGTATTTCTGGTTTTCCGGATTCTGCTGAAGATATCCCAGGTTGGTCAGTGTATTGATCAGACCGAAGGTTGTGCTTTTGTTGAGCTCCAGCGCATTGGAAATCTCCTTTACGCTGTGCTCCGAACAACCGGTCTGCTGAAATAACTCCAAAATGGAGAAGGCGCGTTCCACCGATTGAATGTTCTTTGTAGTAGCCATAGTCAACCTCTTCTATATGTTCTGTATTGCAGAATACTGTTGGCTATATTATAAGATACAGGATTCTTCCTGTCAATAAAGCGTAAAAACTTCCAGAGATATTTTATATAATTAAACCGCATACGATATTGACAGACAAGATGTAAAATAATATAATATTTTTGAGGACGAGAGACGACAGTGTAGAATGGCGGGCGTAAAAGTGCCTATTGTCGCTTCTGAAAACAGATTTTAAACAAACCCATCCCGCTAAAGGTTAAGGAGGAAATTTTTATGGAATTTCGCAGTAAAACAATTTTAGGCGAGGAGGACAGCGCCTTTGCGCGGTCCCTGTTTAAGTCCATGGGTTATACGGACAGCGAGCTGAAAGAGGGAAAGCCCCTCATCGGAATCGCCAACACATGGAACACCGTGGTACCCGGCCATTACAATTTGGACAAGGTTGCGGAATATGCCAAGAACGGCATCTACGCAGGCGGAGGCACTCCCGTGGAGTTTGGAACCATCGCCGCCTGTGACGGTGTGGCGCAGGGTCACGAGGGAATGCACTATATTCTGCCCTCCCGGGAGATTATCTGCAACTCCGTGGAGATTATGGCCCAGGCCCACCGGCTGGACGGGCTGGTGCTGCTGGCCTCCTGCGACAAAATCGTGCCCGCCATGCTGATGGCTGCGGCCCGGCTGGATATTCCCTGCATCGTCTGCGTGGGTGGCCCCATGCTGGGCGGTATTGAGTTTGACGGACGCAAATCCGACCTGACCTCCATTTCCGAGGCCTTGGGTATGGTAAAGGCAGACAAGCTTTCCGAAGGCGAGTACGCCGCGCTGGAGAACACCGCCTGCCCCGGCTGCGGTTCCTGCTCTTTCTACGGCACCGCCAACACCATGTGCTGCGTGTCCGAGGCTTTGGGCATGTCCCTGCCCGGCAGCGCCCTGATTCCCGCCGCCTACGCTGCCCGTCTGCGCAGCTCCTTCGAGGCGGGCAGGACCATTGTGGACCTGTGCAAAAAGGGCATCACCGCCCGCCAGATCCTGACCCCCGAAGCGATTCGCAACGGCATCAAGATGACCATGGCCACCTGCGGTTCTACCAACGCCGTGCTGCACCTGTCCGCCATCGCCAACGAGGCGGAGCTGGACATGAACGTGGTGGAGGAGTTTGAAGAGCTGAGCAAGACCACTCCCCAGATTGCCAAGGTCAACCCTGCCGCCAAGCCTGAGATGGAGGCATTCTTCCGGGCTGGCGGAATCCCCAGAGTTTCTCAGCATCTGGGCGACATTCTGGATACCTCCGTCATGACCGTCACCGGAAAGACCCTGAAGGAAAATCTGGCGGAATACGTCTATGAGTATCCTGAAAATCCCACGATTATCAAGACCGTGGAGGAGCCCTTCTCCAAGACCGGCGGCGTGGCGGTGCTTCACGGCAACCTTTGCCCCAACACCGCTGTGACTAAGCCCGGCGCCATCGATCCCTCCATGCACCGCTTCGTGGGCAAGGCAAAGTGCTACAACAGCGAGGAGGAAGCCGAGGAGGCCATTCTGGGCGGCAAGGTTCAGGCCGGCGATGTGGTGGTCATCCGCTATGAGGGTCCCAAGGGCGGACCGGGCATGCGCGAGATGTTCAAGGCCATGAAGTATATGTACGGCGTGGGCCTGAGCAAATCCGCCGCTCTGATTACCGACGGGCGCTTCTCCGGCACCAACAACGGCTGCTTCGTGGGTCATATTTCTCCTGAAGCTGCGGAGGGCGGCCCTCTTGCAATCGTTCAGGACGGCGACGAAATTCTGATTGACGTGGACGCGGGTAAGCTGGAGCTTCACGTGTCCGACGAGGAGATCGCGCAGCGCTACAAGAGCTGGAAGCTGCCTGAGAAGCACATTCCCAACGGCTACCTGCGTTTGTATGCCAAGGCGGCTACTTCCGCCGATCAGGGTGCCATTATTAAGATGTAACAGCTCCGTTTCCGGCGCAGAAGAATTCTGCGCCGGAGACGATATGCCAGGAGGAATATAGATGTCTGAGAAAAAAATTATGAAAACCATGGACGGCAACGAGGCCTGTGCCACCGTTGCTTACCACTTTACGGACGTAGCCGGGATATTCCCGATTACGCCGTCCTCTCCCATGTCCGAAAAGGTGGACGAATGGTCTGCCGCCGGACGCAAGAATATGTTCGGCCAGCGGGTGACGCTGGTGGAGATGCAGTCCGAGGGCGGCGCCGCCGGTGCACTGCACGGCGTGGCCGAGGCGGGCGCTTTAGCCACCACCTTCACCTCGTCCCAGGGTCTGCTTTTGATGATTCCCAACCTGTATATTATGGCCGGACACCGGATGCCCGCCGTGTTTCACGTGGCGGCTCGCTCTGTGGCCCAGCACGCCAATAACATTTTTGGCGACCATCAGGATGTGATGACCTGCCGCACCACCGGCGTGACCATGCTGTCCTCGTCCAGCGTACAGGAGGTAATGGACCTTGCGGCGATTGCCCATCTGGCCACCGTCAAGACCCGGGTCCCCTTCATTCACTTCCATGACGGCTTCCGCACCAGCCACGAGATTCAGAAGATTGAGATGATTGATCTGGACCGTGTTTCCGCCCTGATGGACAAGGACGCGCTGGATGAGTTTCACCGCATCGCCATGAACCCCGAGCATCCCGTTATGCGTACCACCGTGCAGGGCCCGGACGTGTATTTCCAGTCTCAGGAAGCCAACAACGGCACGTATGACACGATTCCCTCCGTGGTGGAGGGCTATATGCAGGAGATCAACAAGATCACCGGCCGGGATTACCATATCTTCAATTATTACGGCGCGCCCGATGCAGAGCGCGTGATGGTCATGATGGGCTCCGCCTGCGAGTGCGCCAAGGAGGTTGTGGACCATCTGTGCGAAAAGGGAGAAAAGGTGGGCCTTCTTCAGATTCACCTGTTCCGTCCCTTCGATATGCAGTATTTCCTGAACGCCCTGCCCAAAACGGTGAAGAAAATCACCGCCATGGATCGTTCCAAGGAGCCGGGCGCCATTGCCGGAGCAGTGTATCTGGACGTGTGCGCCAGCTATGTCAACGACGGAAATGCTCCGGAGATTTTCGGCGGGCGGTACGGCCTTGCGTCCAAGGACGTGACTCCTGCCCAGATGAAGTCCGTGTTTGACAACATGAACGAGACCGCGCCCAAGCGCATGTTTACCATCGGCGTGAACGACGATGTGACAAACCTGTCTCTCGAGGTTCGCGAGCCCCTCATCACCGAGTCCGCCGACACGGTTTCCTGCAAGTTCTGGGGTCTTGGCTCCGACGGTACCGTGGGCGCCAACAAGAACTCCGCCAAGATTATCGGTGACCACGCGGGGATGTATACGCAGGCGTATTTCGAGTACGACTCCAAGAAGTCCTACGGCATTACCAAGAGCCACCTGCGCTTCTCCAAGGATCCGATCCGTTCCACCTATCTCATTAAGGCGGCGGACTTCCTGGCCTGCCACTCCCAGTCCTATATCAACAGCTACGACATGATTCACGAGGTGAAGGACGGCGGAACCTTCCTGCTGAACACCGCGTGGACGGAGGAAGAGCTGGGCGAAAAGCTGCCCGGCGACGTGAAAAATTATATTGCCAACCACGATGTGCAGTTTTATATTGTGGATGCCAATAAGATTGCCCGGGAGCTGGGCCTTGGAAACCATGCCAATCTGATTTTGCAGTCCGCATTTTTCAAGCTTGCCCGTGTCATGCCGGTGGATGACGCTATCCGCTTTATGAAAGAGGCTGCGCAGAAGACCTATGCCAAAAAGGGCGAAAAGGTCGTGAACATGAATCTGGCCGCCGTGGACGCGGGAATCAACAGTCCCGTCAAGGTGACGGTTCCCGCCGAGTGGGCGCAGGCGAAGGACGACCGCACGGTGGACGAGAACCTGCCCGCCGTGGTGAAAAACATCGTCATTCCCTGCAACCGCCAGAGAGGCGACGACCTGCCGGTGTCCGCGCTGTTGCCCTATCAGGACGGCACGTATCCTCTGGGCACCTCCAAATACGACAAGCGCGGCATTGCCGCGGCAGTGCCCTCTTGGGATCCCAACAAGTGCCTGCAATGCAACCAGTGCACCTTCGTCTGTCCCCACGCGTCCATCCGGGCGTATCTGGTGAACGAGGAAGAGGCTGCCGCTGCGCCCGCCGGCTTTGAAATGGTGGACGCCAAGGGTGCTGCGGGCCTGAAATACCGTCTGCAGGTCAGCACGCTGGACTGCACCGGCTGCGGAAGCTGCGCCGCCTCGTGCTTGGCCAAGGACAAGGCCCTGACCATGAAGCCCGTGGATGACAGCATGTATGACGAAACCAACTGGAACTATGCCCTGACACTGACCGACAAGCCCGGCGTGTTCAACCGCAAGACCCTGAAGGGCAGCCAGTTCTCTCAGCCCCTGGTAGAGTTCTCCGGGGCCTGCGCGGGCTGCGGCGAAACACCCTATGCAAAGCTCCTCACCCAGCTCTACGGCGATAAGACCTATTGGGTCAACGGCGTTGGCTGCTCTCTGGCGTGGGCGGGCGCGTTCCCGTCCCTGCCCTATACTGTCAACAAAGAGGGGCGCGGCCCCGCGTTCTACGGGACGCTGTTTGAGGATCAGGCGGAGAACGGCCTTGGCATGGTGCTGGCTGTGAAGCAGCGCCGGGCCTATGTCCGCCAGCAGGTGGAAGCCTTGCTTCCTCTCGTGTCCGGTTTGGAAGTGGAAGCCGCCTGCAAGGCATGGCTTGCCTCCTTTGAGGATTTGGACACCAATGATGTCGATGCCCGGGCACTGACTGCGGCGCTGGAGCGTGCAGAGCTTACCGGAGAAGCCAAGGCTTTGGCTGATGAGATTCTGCTGCACCGCGACCAGTTGGGCAAGAAAACGGTCTGGCTCTTCGGCGGCGACGGCTGGGCCTATGACATCGGCTACGGCGGCCTGGACCACGTGATGGCCTCCGGCGAGGACATTAACGTGTTCGTGGTGGATACCGAGGTGTATTCCAACACCGGCGGACAGTCCTCCAAGGCCACGCCCGTGGGTGCCTCCGCCAAGTTTGCCGACGGCGGAAAGAGAACTGCCAAGAAGGATTTGGGCCGTCTCATGATGACCTATCCCGATGTATACGTGGCCTCCGTGGCTATGGGCGCCAATCCCGGACAGCTGATGAAGGCCGTCAACGAGGCTGTCAGCCATAAGGGACCCTCCATCATCATCGCCTATGCCCCCTGCATCAACCATGGCATCAAGGCGGGTATGAACAATGTGCAGGCCGAAATGAAAAAGGCCGTGGACTGCGGATTGTGGCCCCTGTATCGCTATAATTCTCACAGCAAGGAAAAGCCCTTCTCTCTGGATTATAAAAAGCCCTCTGTGCCTGTCAGCGAATTCCTGAATGGAGAGGTTCGCTATTCCGGGCTGAAGGTGAAGTATCCCGAGGCTGCCGAGAAGCTCTTTGCCCAGGCACAGCAAGAGGCGGATGACCGCTATCGGACCTATGTCCGGCTGGAAAAGAGCTATAACGAAGCGTAACCCCCTTGGGTCCGCCACCCTTCTCCACCCGTCTATGCTTACCTTCTCTTTCCCCTTTTCCCGGGGCGGACTCGGCGAACCCTTATACAGGACAGCAGGCCATTGGGCCTGCTGTCCTGTCGCTTTCTGCGGAAAATGTTTTACTGCCCGCAGAGAAAAACATCTGCCGCGCCGGGGTTTAACCGGTGCGGCAGATGTTTAGCATTTTATTTTCCCTGCGTTTTCGCAAATTCTCCAATCTTTTTGTCCATGTTGGAGATATGCTTTGTCAGCCAGTCCACCACGATTTGATTGGCGCTGATAATCACCAGAATATTGCCTCCCGAGGCGGCGTAATCGCTGCGCAGCTTTTGCAGTTGGGCGATGAAGGCGGTATGCGCGGCCTTTTGCTCCGCATAGCCCGGATAGTGAATACGCTGCATATAGCTCTCTTCATCCGCAAAATGCTTTTTGGTGTAGCTATCCAGAAATTCCAGCAGCTCGCCTATGTATTCTTTGGCCTGATTTCGTTTCCCTGCTTCAAAAAGCAGCTCGGCTTTTTCAAACAGAAGTTTGTGCTGATCGTCAATTTCCCTGACCCCAACGGAGAGATTCGGCGTCCACGGCATGGTGATTCCCCCTTTTTATATGTCTCAAATCTTTTTACTATCATACATCATCATAAGACGATGTTCAACTGTTCCGTGGATAAACCAGATGCATATTTTGAAGAACATATGTGAAAATGATTAATCACCACAGAGGACGAATACTTGGGAAAGTGTAAAAAGCGAGATAGCCTGTAAAAGCTTTTCAAGAGCAAGGATTGACCTGAGGCCAATCCTTGCGGGCCTGCGCAAGTCGCCCCCGGCACACCGGAATTTTAGTCAGGGCGTATCAGCGTTCCCCAAAGACGGACAGATCCCCCAGAATCAGCTCAGGTGGAATTTGCACGGCGCTTTCTCCGTCGATGCACTCGGCCATATATTCAAAGTGCTTTTTGTCCAATGGATTTTCGCTTTTCGCCGCGACCTGATTTGCATATTGAAAATCATCGGCGAGAACAAACATGTAGATATAGCTGATGCCATTCTCCGTGTTCATAAAGTAAACCTCAAGGTGCTCTCGCTCGTTTTTCAGAGTTTCTTCGCCCTGTTCCTTGTTGGCCGTTAAAAAATCAATCCATTCGCGGGCAACGGCTTCCTTTCCCGCCTTCACTTTGGCCTTGAACAATACCGCATCCACTGTCATGTCCTCCCGTCATTTAATTGAATTAGTGCAGACTAACTACTATTATGGCACAAGATTTACGAAGCTGTCAAGTAAAACGCACCAGCCGTCTGATTCTGCCTGCGCGCATGCGGCATGGAAAGAACGGACTTATGGGGAGACAAGGATATGGAGTAAAGGTACGACCGATAAGAGTGAATTTCCGGGTGGCTTCTGGCTCCTACGGAGGATATCAAACGCCCGCCCATTGAATACACTGAGAATGGAAGGAGTGAATGCCCGTGTTTGACAGGGTCGCAGCGCCGCGTATAGACATTTATGACGGTATCACAAACGAATACTATGGAAGATCAATCTTTCCCGTGACCACAGAAATTGAAGACAACCTGCTTCAAATTGTGAATTATGAGGGAGCGCCCAGAGCAATGCTGTTTCAGGACGATACGTTTCTCCCGGCATCCAGCAGCTATGTCCCGCCGGGGCTTTTTGAAAAGGTCAGACGCAACGGGATTGCCCGCGCAACCTTTCGAGACGCAAATTCGCTTTTGTGGGTGCCCGTAGAAATTCACATGAGCTTTGACTCGCAGGTGCGGGGAAATCTGCTGGGCGACAAATATCATTTTGACAGCGTTGTATATACCGATATCGATGTGCAGGATGTAAAGGTTCTTCCTCAGGGAGCGATGGATATCACGTAAAATAAATTAACTCCCCGGAGCCTGTCAAAAGGCAGGCTCCGGGGAGAGTTTGCGCAGTCGCACATCCTTAGGAAAAGTTGATTGCGAGGGCAATGGCCACCAGCGCCATTTGAGTCAGCAGCAGCAGCCCAAACAGGGGGACAAACCATTTCCACCATGTTTCCACCTTTACGCCCGCAATGCCGCATACGATGGGGGCCGAAGCAGTGGGCCAGAGAATGTTGGACAGGCCGTCGCCAAACTGGAAGGCCAGCACGGCCACCTGACGGGGGATATTCAGAAGGTCGGACAGGGGGGCCATGATGGGCATGCTGACCACCGCCTGACCGGAGCCGGAGGGAATCACAAAGTTCAAAAGCGTCTGGACCAGCAGCATGGCCTCTCCGGCCAGCCACCGGGGCAGGTAGGACAGTGGGATGGACATGCCGTACACCACGGTGTCAATAATGTTGCCCGCCTGAAGGACTATCAGAATGCCCCGGGCAAGGCCGATCATCATGCAGGCCATGGCAATGTCCGTAAAGCTCTTGGCAATCAGGTCGGCAATTTTGTTGGGGGACCAGCCCATAATGGCGGCACTAATGAGGCCCATCAGCAAAAACACGGCGGCCAGCTCTTCAAAATACCAGCCGTAGTCCTTTGTGCCGATGACAATGACCACAATGCCCCCAAGCAGCACCAGCAGAACCAGCTTTTCCCGCAGGCCGAAGGCGTGGCTCTCTATGTTTTTATCTGCCTGAATGCCGCCGGATACGCCGTACATCAGGCTTTTGGTGGGATCCGCCTGAATCTTCATTGCATAGCGCACCGTGTAGACCGAGGCAACCACAATCATGGAAAGGTGGCAGAAAATGCGGAAGCCCCAGCCGGACATCACCTGCAAGCCCGCGATGCTTTGGGCCATGCCTACGGTAAAGGGATTCATAAACGCGCCGGAGTAGCCCAGCCCCGTACCCAACCCCACAATGGCAAGGCCCACGATGGCGTCGTATCCCATAGCCAAAGCAATGCCCACGAAGATGGGGATAAAGGGGAACATCTCCTCAAACACGCCGATGGTGGAGGAGGCAAAGCCGATCAGGGTGATAAAAATGGGAATGATCAGCGCCCGCAGCTTGCCTTTCAGAATCCGCAGCAGTCCCGCCACCAGTCCGTTGAACGTGCCGGTTGAAATAATCAGGCCGATGGAGGCATAGGCAATGAACACAAAAAACAGCACGCCGCCCGCGTCAATAAAGCCGTTGTACACGCAGCGCAGCATCTGAAACGGCCCCACCGGAGAGCTTTCCACCGCGTGATAGGTTCCGGCGAGGATTAGCCTGCCGTCCCGCTCAAATTCCCCCGCGGGAAGAATCCATGTAAGAATGGTGCAGATGGCAATAATGCTCATCAGCAGTACGTAGATGTGGGGCATTTCCAGCCGCCGCTTCTTTTTTACCAGTGTTTCTCCCATAAGTTAATTCTCCTTCTCCCAAATCATGTTCAGCCCTTTTCCTTCAGCGCCCGCTGAAAGTCGCTGCGCACGGCGGCGCGAAATGCTTCGTCGTTTAAGACCCGCAGGGCAAGCCCAGCCAGCGTACAGGCGCCCCGCTCCATGGCCCGGTGGGCGGCGGGCAGGAGCGTTGCGTCCCGCAGCTTCTCCGTATGGAGGGCGAGAGCCTCGTCGGTAATGGAAATCAGGGGCTGGATAGAGGGACAGCGATAGCTGACGTTGCCAAGGTCCGATGACCCGGAGGCGGGGAGAATCTCTCCCACGGTTTCCCCGTTCTCCGCAAGCAAACGGGCCGTTTCTTTTTCAAGGGCGTCCACCCGCACCATGTCGTCAAAGTCCAGCAGGCCGGGGTTAAAGGTGACGGTGCAGTCCATCGCCATGGCCGCGCCCTCGGCGCAGCGGCGGACAATGCGGTCCATCTCGGCCAGCTTGCCGCGGGAGTCCGTGCGGAACTCCAGTCGAATCTTTGCGTAGCCGGGGATGGTGTTGGGAAAGCTGCCGCCCTCCAGCAAAACGGCGTTAAACCGCACGTCCCGGGTGAAGCTCTCCCGCCGGGCGTCCACCAAGTCCAGAAATTTCCGTGCCGCCGCCAGAGCGCTGGCTCCCGCCCAGGGGCCTGCCACCGCATGGGCCTCCCGCCCGTAAAACTCCGCCACATAGCACCGCAGGCTTAAAACGTCCATGTCGGCACAGGATGCGCCGCCGCTGAAGCTGTGCATCATCACCGCCAGGTCCAGATCGTCGAACACTCCGTCCGACGCCATGGGAATTTTCGCCCCGTTTTCCTCCTCCGCCGGGGTGCCAATGACCTGCACCGTGCCGGAAAAACGGTCCTTCAGCCGCATCATGGCAAGTCCCGCCAGCACGGAAAGGGGACCATGGAGATTATGACCGCAGCCGTGGCCGATGACTGGAAGAGCGTCATACTCCGCCAAAAAAGCTACTTTCGGGCCCTCGCCGTTTTTCAGCGTGGCGCGATAGGCTGTGCCATATCCCAACTTTTCCTGGAAAAAGGGATACTCCACCTCAAAGCCCGCCTGCTCCAGCAACTTCGCCATGGCTGCGCTGGACTGCTCCTCATGGTAGGGGAGCTCCGCGTAGTCAAAAAGCTGCCGGACAAGCTGCCGCGCGTCTTCTGCGTCTGCCCGGACTGCCGCCTGAATTTCCGATGGCTGCACCATGGTCAATTTCCTCCCCGTAAAATAATGTGTGTGATATTGTGAATGCATCTAAGTAATAATGCGATAACACTTTAACTAGATAATAAGATAACACATAAAATTAAAGGCTGCAAGAGCATCCTCCAAATAATATGAACAAAAAATTAATATATTAAGAGAATCGCACTGTACACTGCTCCGAAAGTAAAGACGCGGGACGGATTTATCCGTCCCGCGTTCCGATTTCAATTAGCCGCCGTCTGTGCCGCTGATATAAATACTGTTCGCCCCGCCGTACCTGTGGCCTTGCCTAAGCGACGGTTTGACGGGGCATGCTCAAAGATTTGAAAATCTGCTTCGCACAAAGCCGCTTTTCCGCAGCGCCGCCGCCAGAAAAACGGAGACAGCCACGCCAAAGCCCGCCTGCACCAGATTGCCGGGAATTCCCGCCACGGCGCCAGCCCAACTATGCAGCAGCAGCGCGTCAAACAGCCAGTAGCCCACCACCATAGGGGCTTCCCCCAAAAAAGCGGCGAAAACCATGCCGCCGGGGCGGTCCTTCAAAAAGCGATACAAAAATCCGGCGGTCAGGGCCACCACGGCCTTAATCACCAGCGTGGCAGGGACATAGACCATGTAGCCGGACAGCGCGTCCGCCATGGCGGAGCCGATGCCCCCCGCCAGTGCGCCCGCCCATGGTCCCAGCAAAAAAGCTCCCAGCAGAACCACTGTGTCTCCCAGATTCAGATAGCCCCCTGTGGGGGAGGGGATGCGGATGACCATGGTGGCGGCGCAGGTCAGCGCCGCCAGCAGTGCGGCAATGACAATGCTCCGGACCCGTCTGTCCGCTGCGGAAAAATGCTCTGTTCCAAACCCATTTTCCATGTTCTATGACTCCCTCCGGCATCAATTGAGCTGATTATAGCTGGTATATGGTATGATTAAAATACCCAAATTTTAAAATTTCGATAAGTTCAGATGGAGGGCAAATCAATGCTGACCTATCCTATGGAGGACCGGGGTGGGCTGACGCTGTATGAATATCTCTACCGCCGCATCCGGGAGGATATCCTTTCGGGCGCGCTGATCGTTGGGGAAAAGCTTCCCTCCAAGCGGGCGCTGGCGGAGCATCTGGGCGTGTCGGTCATCACGGTGGAGGGGGCGTACCAGCAACTTGAAGCGGAGGGCTATGTCCGCGCGCAGCCACGCAGCGGTTTTTTTGTGGAGCAGGTGGAGCGGAGTACCGTGCGGGATACGCTTCCAACGCAGCCGTTCCCAAAGGAAGTGCCGAGGCCGGACACGCCGCCAGAGCCGGAATGGAAGCTGGACCTGAAGACGAACCGGGTGGACGCGGCCCGATTTCCGCTGGCGGCGTGGGCACGACTGACGCGTCAGGTGCTGGCGGAGGAGGGGCCAGCCCTTCTCTCGCCTCTGCCCAATCAGGGGCTATTGGCTTTGCGGCAAGCAATCTGCGCCGACCTGCGGGACTATCGGGGCCTGCATGCCGCGCCGGAGCAAATTGTAGTGGGCGCCGGAGCGGAATATCTTTACATGCTGCTGGCCCAGCTCCTGGGGCGGGACGCGGTGCTGGCGGTGGAGGACCCGGGCTATCCGAAAATCCGGCAGGTATATGAAAACAGCGGCGTGCGCTGTGTCCCGCTGGCGCTGGACAGCGAGGGGATGGACCCCGCCGCCCTGTGGGCCTCCGGGGCGCGGGCGGCACACCTGTCCCCGGCGCACCAGTATCCCACCGGGCTGGTGACACCCATCCGGCGGCGGCAGGAACTGCTGCGCTGGGCGGAGGAGCGGGACGGCGTGATGATTGAGGACGACTATGACAGCGAGCTGCGCTTTACCGGGCGGCCCATTCCGCCGCTGCAAAGCATTGACGGCGGGGGCCGGGTGGCGTACCTCAACACCTTTTCCCAGACCATTGCCCCGTCCATGAGGATGGGCTTCGTGGTGCTTCCGCCAAGACTTTTGGAGCAGTACCGCAAAAAGCTAGGATTTTACGCCTGCACCGTTCCCGCCACAGAGCAATTTGTTCTGGCCCGGTTTCTGGAGCAGGGGTACTACGAACGGCATCTGGCCCGGATGCGGACGGAGTACCGCTCCCGCCGCGCCGCGGTGCTGGAAGCGTTTCGCCGCAGCCCCTTTGCCAGTCGGGTCCATATTGCGGAGCAGGGGGCGGGGCTTCATTTTCTTCTGCGGCTGGATACGGACCGAAGCGACCAAGAGCTGGACGCAAGGGCGCGGGCCATGGGTGTGCGGCTGGGCTTTTTGTCGGAATATACCCGCCGGAGAACGGCGGAGTTTGACCACACACTGGTGGTGAATTACGCGGGGCTGGAACGGGCGCATCTGCCGCAGGCCATGGCGCTTCTGGCGGAGATTTTTGCTGAATGACGCTGCGGGCGCCGCTGCGGGGGAGGGCTGGGCCAGTCCCGGCCCGCATACAAAGGGAGTATCCACGATGCGGTTCCTGCGCTTGCTCCCGGAAGACCCGCTAAAGCAAAGCGAGGGCTTGCCCTGTAAAAATAGTTGTGCAGGCGAAAACTTGAGGGGCGGGATAAAAACAAAAATCAGGGCTGCGGCGATTCGCCGCAGCCCTGATTGATGTAAAGCCTTAGGTTAGAAAATCAGCACTTCTCGAAGATGGTGGCAACGCCCATGCCGCCGCCGATGCACAGGGTGGCAAGACCCTTCTTCGCATCGTCCCGCTTCTTCATCTCGTGGAGCAGGGTGACGATGATCCGCGCGCCGGAGGCGCCCACGGGGTGGCCCAGAGAGATGGCGCCGCCGTTGACGTTGACCTTGCTCATGTCAAACTTCAGCTCGCGGGCCACAGCGATGGACTGGGCGGCGAAAGCCTCGTTGGCCTCGACCAGATCGATGTCCTCGATGGAAACACCGGCCTTTTCCATGGCCTGACGGGAGGCGGGAACAGGGCCCACGCCCATGATCTTGGGATCCACGCCGCCCTGGCCCCAGCCGATGAGCTTGGCCATGGGCTTCAGGCCGTATTTCTTCACGGCCTCGCCGGAGGCCAGCACGATGGCGGCTGCGCCGTCGTTGATGCCGGAGGCGGAAGCGGCGGTGACGCGGGGCGTGCCCTTGTCGTCGGTTTCCTGCGCGCCGGTGAGCTCAAAGGTATGTACTACCTGAGGATTGGGGGACTCAGGACCCACGGGGAATGCGCCCTTCATCTTGGCCACGCTCTCCATGGTGGTGCCGGCGCGGGGGAATTCGTCCTTCTTGAAGTCAACAAAGTCCTTCTTGACCTTCACGGGGACGGCGACAATCTCGTCGTCAAACTTGCCGGCGGTTTGAGCGGCCTCGCACTTCTGCTGAGAGGAGACGGCGAACTCGTCCTGCTCCTTGCGGGTGATGCCCCACACGTCGCAGATGTTCTCGGCGGTGGTGCCCATGTGGTAGTTATTGTATGCGTCCCACAGGCCGTCCTTAATCATGGAGTCCACCAGCTTCTTGTCGCCCATGCGGGCGCCCCAGCGGGCGTCGGGAGCAACGTAGGGAGCGGCGGACATGTTCTCCGTGCCGCCGCAGACGACGACGTCGGAGTCGCCGGCCAAAATGGAGCGCGCACCCTCGATGACGGACTTCATGCCGGAGCCGCAGACCATGCCCACGGTGTAGGCGGGAACGGCATAGGGAATGCCGGACTTGACAGCCACCTGACGGGCAACGTTCTGGCCGAGGCCGGAGGTCAGGATGCAGCCGAACATAACCTCGTCCACCTGCTCGGGCTTCACGCCCGCGCGGGTCAGGGCTTCCTTAACCACGATGGCTCCAAGGTCGGCGGCGGGAATGCCCTTCAGGGCTCCGCCAAAAGAACCGATGGCTGTACGGCAGCAATTCACGACATAAAGTTCTTTCATGATGTTCCTCCATTTTTCAAATAAATTCTTGCGCGGCAAAAGCCGCTTTGGACATTGGGAAATTCCCCGGAAACGCGGCGGCGGAGGGGCGTGACGGATGGCCCTGACATCTCCGTCAGAACCCTTCCGAAAGGCCCGCTCCTAACTGCTGTTAACTTTATTATAGAGAAGTTTTGCCTGTCCGTCAATGGGAAAAGCGGTACTTTGAAAATATTTGTTAAACTTTTGACAAAATCTCTTCCATTTTCGTCACCTTGACGAAAATGGAAGAGATTTCAAAAAAATATTCTGTTTTATTCGCCTGGAAATCCGGTGTTCAGCCCTTAGCGGTCCTTGCTGCGCTGAGATTCTTATAAAACGAAGCGGCAGTAAAGTCCCCATATTCTTTTGCCGGGACTACCTGTGCGCCTGACGCCAGAGACTGGATATGCGCGTCGAACCAAAGACCCGCCGCCGCATCCATATCCGTGGGCAAGAGCCGCAGCAGATATACACCGCCCTCCGTCTCCACCGGGTTGCTCCAGCGGCCCTGCTCCAGCCCCGCCAGCGCCTGTTCGGCGGCCGCAGGCAGCGTTCCGTCGCCCGTGGCGGCGGTGACGGTGGTGTAAACTCCGTCTTTCAGCGCAGCCGGGTCCTTCTCGGGGTCCTGCTCCAGATCGGACAGGGCGGCGGCGGCCAAATCCGCGTTGGGGAATACCAACACATCGGCAGTGTAGACCCCGGCGGACGCGGCGAAGTCGCTGGCGGCTCCGTCGGCGGGGGACAGCTCGCTTCCTCCCGCCAAAGACAGGGCCCGGAGCTGCTCGTATAGGTAATAGTCGGCGGTCAGAAGCTGCGCGCCCGCGCGGTCAAGGCCCATTTGCGTCAGAATGTCCAGATATGCGTCCTCTCCGCCGTATTCGGCGGCCTGTGCCGCCCAGTCCGAATCCATCGCGGACAGATTTTCCGCCGTCAGCACACAGCCGTTGGCTTCCGCCAGGGCCTCCACCGTGTCGTAAAACACCGTGGCGTCCAGCGCCTGCCGCTTTACATAGTCATCCAAAGTCTGCCCGCCCGCGTCGGCGGACCAGTCCGGCTCGCCGCCCGCCTGCTCCGCCAGATAATCGCAGTCGGCGGTCAGCCAGTAGAAATACCGCGCAGCCGGGACCTCCCGGCCGTCCACGGTCAAAAGCACCGCCTCCGGCGCAATGCCGGAGGCCTCGTAATAAAGGCCCGCCGGTTCCTCCGTCTTTTTGCCGCAGCCGCTCAGCAGTGTCATCACCGCAAGCAGGGCCGCAAACGCCCGTTTCATATGCCTGCTCCTTCCTCCCGGCGGAGCAGGCGGGCGCACTTAGCCCACCCGGCGCACGCCGAGCCACGTATTGCCCGGCCACAGGGAGACGACGGCCAGCGCCCGGGCGCGAATATTGGATGCGGGAACAAAGGGGTCCTGCCAGAAGCGGCTGTCCAGAGAGTCGTCCCGGTGGTCGCCCAGCAGGAAAACGCAGCCCTCCGGCACGGTGAAGCGTTCGGCTTCCCCGTGGGAATAGGTAATCCCCTGCACGGGAAGATAGCGCTCCTCCAGCTCTGTGCCGTTAATCAGGACATTGCCGTCATAAAAGGAGACGGTTTCCCCCGGCAGGCCCACCACCCGCTTTACCAGCGTCTGGCCCAGCTCGTCGCTGTCAAAAAGAACAATGTCCCCCCGCTCCGGCACTGGGTCCCCCACGGCGTAGCTCAAATGCCAGCTCAGAAACACGGAGTGAGTGGGCAGGGTGGTTTCCATGGACCCGCTGGTGACAAAGCCCAAAAGAAAAATTCCCCGGAACAGCGCCAGCATCACAAATACGGTGATGAACAAGTATCCATAGTTGCGCAGAAATCTGCCAAAGGGAGTCCTGCCGCGCTCGTTGACGGGCTTCGTCCGCTTTTTCGCCTTTTCGGGCTTTTCCGTCATAGCGGGCTTTTCTGCCGCTTCGGGCTTTTTCGCCTTTTCAGGCAGCTCCTTCCGGTCCTTTTCCTCAGACATGGCCGTTCTCCTTTTCTTTCGTATCCTCCGCCGCAAGGCGCAGGTCTTCCACCAGTGCGGACGCTGTTTCCAGCACGTCCGCGCCGGGGCGTAATTGCAGGGTCAGCATGGGGATGTCCCCGGCACTAAGGGTCAGCAGCCGCCGGTATTTCGGCAGGGCGCACACCGCAGCCAGTGCCTCCGGATGGAATACCCCCAGCTCCAGCCGCAGCCGTTCGCCCTTCTGGCTCAAATCGGTGACTCCGGCAGTTTGCGCCGCCGCCCGCAGAAGTGCCACGTCCAGCAGTGCCAGCACGGGCTTTGGCGGGTCGCCGTAGCGGTCCATCAGTTCGTCTAAAAGCTCGCCGGAATCCTCCGGCGTGCGGATGGCGGCGATGCGGCGGTACAAATCCATCCGCTGCTCCGCCGAGGGGACATACCGCTCCGGCAGGTGGGCGTTCACCGTCAAATCGGCGGAGCACTCCGCCGCACGGACGGGCTGCACGCCCTGTTCCTCCAGCACCGCCTCCTCCAAAAGCTTGAGATACATGTCGTAACCAACGCTCATCATGTACCCGGACTGCTCCGGCCCCAACAGGTTGCCCGCGCCCCGGATTTCCAAATCCCGCATGGCGATTTTAAAACCGGAGCCGAACTCCACGTATTCCCGGATGGCGCCAAGGCGCTTTTCCGCCGTCTCCTGCAAAATTTTGCCCTGGCGGTAGGTGAGGTATGCATAGGCCCGCCGGGTACTGCGGCCAATGCGTCCGCGAAGCTGGTGGAGCTGGGCAAGTCCCATCCGGTCCGCGTCCTCAATCACCAGTGTATTCACGTTTGAGATATCAATGCCTGTTTCGATGATGGTGGTGCACACCAGCACGTCCGCCTCGCCGTCCACCATCTGGCGCATCACGTCGGACAGCTCCCGCTCGGACATTTTTCCGTGTCCCACGACAATGCGCGCCTCCGGCCCCAAAAGCTTTTGCAGCCGCCCGGCGGTGGTGGAAATGGAGTCCACCCGGTTGTGGAGGTAATAGACCTGCCCGCCCCGGCTCAGCTCCCGGCGAATAGCGTCCGCCACGATTTGCCAGTCGTGCTCCAGCACGTAGGTCTGCACCGGCTGGCGGTCAGCCGGCGGCTCTTCAATGGTGCTCATGTCTCTCAGGCCCGACAGGGCCATGTTCAGTGTCCGTGGAATGGGCGTGGCGGAGAGGGTGAGAGTGTCCACCTGCTGGGCAAGCTCCCGCAGCCGCTCTTTATGGGTCACGCCAAAGCGCTGCTCCTCGTCGATGACCAGAAGACCGAGATTCTTAAACTGCATGGACTTTTGTAGGAGCTTATGAGTGCCGATCAAAACGTCCACGCCGCCGGTGCGGGCGGCCTCCAAAATCCGTTTTTGCTCCTTGGGCGAGGTAAACCGGGACAATACCTCCACGCTGACGGGAAAGCCTGCAAAGCGGCTCATGGCAGTGGCATAGTGCTGCTGGGCCAAAATGGTGGTGGGCACCAGAATCGCTGCCTGCTTTCCGTCCAGCACGCATTTCATCACGCCCCGCAAGGCTACCTCCGTCTTGCCATAGCCCACGTCGCCGCACAGCAGCCGCTCCATGGGCCGGGGCCGCTCCATGTCCACCTTGATTTCCTCGATGGCCCGAAGCTGGTCGTCCGTCTCCGGGTAGGGGAATGCGTCCTCAAATTCCTGCTGCCACGGGGAATCGGGCGAAAAGGCAAAGCCGGGCTGCTTTTGCCGCGCGGCGTACAGGGCGATGAGGCCCTTGGCAAGATCCTTTGCCGCCGCTTTGGCTTTGGATTTGGACCGGGCCCACTCTGTTCCGCCCAACTTGTTCAGCCGGGCGTGTCCGTCGTCCTCGCCGCCGCCGATGTACTTGCTGACCTGATCCAGCGCCGTCACCGGCACGTACAGGCAGTCTCCGGCCGCATAATCGATTTTAATATAGTCTTTTTCCACACCGTCCACCGGCATCCTCCGGATGCCGGAGAACCGGCCTACGCCGTGCTGGGCGTGGACGACCAGATCACCGGGGGAGAGGTCGGTGAAGGACTGAAGCTTCTGCCGTCCGGAGTCCTGCTTCAGCTTCCGCCGCTTTTGGGCGGCGGGGGACAGTTGGCCCTCCGTCAGCACCGCAAGGCGGAGCTGGGGCCACTCGCTGCCCGCGCTCAAAGTTCCGGCGGCCAGCCGCACCTCGCCGGGGGCGGGCATGGCGGCATTGCGCAGGTCCAGCGTGGCGGGAATGTCTCGGTCCTCCAGCAGCCGCAGCAAATTTTTCGCCCGGGCCTCGCCGCCGCAGAGAATCAGAACGCCGTACTCCGCAGCACGATAGTGATTCAAGTCCTCGGCGGCGGTTTCAAGGCTTCCGCCGTAAGAGGGAAGCTGCTTGGTGGTGAGGTTGATCAGTGCTTTGGGCGGAATAGGATAGCGGGAAGTGGGCAGCGCCGTTTCCATCACACAGGGAAACTCCGAAAGGCGGGAAAACAGCTCCTCGGCGGTCATGGTAAGGCGGGAAAACGTCCCTGCCAGAACCCCCGCCTCCATCAGGGCCTCCGTGTCCTGCTTCGCCTGCAAAACAAAGCCCTTCACCCGTTCCTCCACCCGGGCCGTCTCGCTCAGAAAAATCACCGAGTCCGGGGGGAGGTAGTCCAGCCCCCAGGCGGGTTCGGGGTATACGGCGGCAAGATACCGGTCGGCGCCGCTTAAAGAGACCCCGTCCCGCAGCCGGGCCGCGTCTGCCCGCAAAGACGACGCGGCGGGGGAGGATGGGTCCTTTTTTTCCAGCTTTTCCGCCTCCTTTTCAAGAGAGACGGCAAGACCGGGGATTCCGCCGCTTGCCTGATGGGGAAGTACCTCGGCGGCGGGAAGCAGCAGGGCAGACTTTACATTTTTCACCCGCCTCTGACTTGCGGGGTCGAACAGACCCATGGAGTCAATCTCATCGTCAAACAGCTCACAGCGCACCGGCTGGTCCATCAGAGGGGAGAACACATCCAGAATCCCGCCCCGGACGGCAAATTGCCCCACGCCCTCCACCTGCTCGCAGCGGACGTAGCCGGCGGCGGTCAGCTCTTCGGAAAGCTTGTTTAAATCCACGCGTCCGCCGACTTTCAAGGTCCGCGTGGCGGAGGACAGCAGTTTTTTGGGCTGGGTCCGGGCCATCAGCGCGTCCACCGTGGCAATGCAGACGGAAACGTGCCCGCGGGTCAGGGCGTACAGCGCGGCCAGACGGTTCTGCTCCCACGCGCGGGAAGCCACCGCCCCCGCCCGGAACTGCCACTCCCGCCCAAGCAGAATCACCGGCTCCGCCCCCGTTATGGCGCGCAAATCCCCCGCCAGCCGACGGACCTCCTGCTCATCCCCGCACAAAAAGACGGCGGGGCGGTCCATGGGCGCGGCAATCGCCGCGCCCACAAGGGCGCGGTGCGCGTTTTGGAGGCCGGAGACGGCCACGGGGCTTCTGCCGCCTTCAAGGCTGGCCAAAGCCTCCCGCAGTTCCGGAAGCTCATTCAGTTTTTTCAGGAGATGTTCCATACACGTTCCTTTTTCACGCGCCTGCGGCGCAAATCCGGGCTTGCACCCGGAGTCTCAGTTATAGAGATTCATGGCCTTCTGGCAGTCCCCCTGCCCGATGATGCACTCCGCCGCGCCGATGGCCCGGTCGAATACCTCCACCAGAGCTTTCCGCTCGCCCTGGGAGGGAACGCCGATCACCCAGTCGATCATGTCCCGCTCGCCCGGCGCCCCGCCGGGGTCGCCCACGCCGATTTTTACCCGGGGAAACTGCTCGGTGCCCAGATGGGCAATGATGCTTTTGATGCCGTTATGGCCTCCCGCGGAGCCGGAGGGACGCACCCGCAGTTTTCCCACGGGCAAAGACACGTCGTCGTAAATCACCAGCACCCGCTCGGGGGGGATTTTATAAAACCGGGCGGCCTCGCCCACGGCCTCTCCGGAGAGGTTCATAAAGGTCTGGGGCTTCATCACCAGAACCCGCGCCCCGCCGAAGTGCAGGATATTGTATGCGGACTTAAACTTCACCTTGTTCAGCTTGACGCCCTGCTTTTCCGCCAGCAGGTCCACGGTGAGAAAGCCCATATTGTGCCGGGTCTTGGCGTATTTTTCGCCGGGATTTCCAAGACCGGCCAAAATCCACTCCGCCCCGGAGGACTTGTTTCCAAACAACATGGCTTCATTTCCCTTTGTATTAGAATTTATCCCGCTCGGGGTCGTCCATCCATCTTTTGCTGCCCCGAAAAGGAAAGCCAAGAGTGTTTTACGGCGGCTTCAATACACACAAGGCGGGAAGAACCTCTCCCCGCCCTGTGGATTCAGTTTCGCCGCGGCTCTTCTCAGCGGAACAGCTTGGAGATGGAGACTTCCTGATAGATGCGCTCGATGGCCTCTGCAAACAGGGGCGCCACGGGGAGATACTTGATCCGCTCGGACTTTCCTGCGTCGATGGGTGCGATGGTGTCCAGCAGGGCCACCTCGGAAATGACGCTGTGATTGATGCGCTCGATGGCGGGGCCGGAGAGAACACCGTGGGTGGCGCAGGCGCACACGCTCTTCGCGCCGCCCACATCCATCAGTGCCTGTGCGGCGTTGCACAAAGACCCGCCGGTATCCACCATATCGTCGTAAATGATGCAGTCCATGCCCCGCACGTCGCCGATGACGTTCATCACTTCGCAGCTGTTGGCCTTCTGGCGGCGCTTATCCACAATCGCCAGATTCATATGCAGCTTCTGGGCAAAGGCCCGGGCACGGGCCACGCTGCCAACGTCGGGAGACACCACCATCATGTTCTCGCAGTTTGCGCCGAACTTCTTGGCGTAGTAATCCACGAAAATGGGGTTGCCTGCCAGATTGTCCACGGGGATGTCGAAAAAGCCCTGAATCTGAGAGGCGTGCAGGTCCATGGTCAGCACGCGGTCCGCGCCCGCGGCGGTGAGCATGTTGGCCACCAGCTTTGCGGTGATGGGGTCCCGAGCCTTGGCCTTGCGGTCCTGCCGGGCATAGCCGTAATAGGGCATCACGGCGGTGATGCGTCCGGCGGAGGCGCGCTTGAGCGCGTCGATCATAATGAGCAGCTCCATGAGATTGCTGTTGACAGGGGAAGAGGTGGACTGGACCACGAACACGTCGCTGCCCCGGACCGTCTCATACAGGGAGACAAAAATCTCGCCGTCGGAGAAGGTGCCCACCTCCGACTCGCCCAGTTTGGTCCCCATGAATTTGCAAATATCCGCCGCAAGCTGAGGATTGGAGTTGCCGCAGAATACCTTGACGTCCTTGCCGTGAGAAATCATAACAACGCCCTCTTTCTTATGTAGTAAGTATATTGTAAAAAAATTATACCCGATTATACGCTTATTTACCGTTCATTTTCCGCCGCCGGGCAGCCCAGCCGTTTTTGTTCTCCTGCTGCACCCGGGCAACGGCCAGCGCGTCGTCCGGCACGTCCTTGGTGATGGTGGCGCCCGCCGCGATGTAGCTGCCCTTTCCGACCCGCACCGGAGCCACCAGATTGGTGTTGCAGCCGATAAAGGAATCGTCTTCGATGGCGCAGCGGTATTTGTGGAACCCGTCGTAATTGGTGGTGACGGTGCCGCAGCCGAAGTTGACCCGCTGGCCCACGTCGCTGTCGCCCACGTAGGTGAGATGGGAGATTTTCGTCCCGTTCCCGATGACGGAATTTTTGACCTCCACAAAGTCGCCCACCTTTACGCCGTCTCCGATGGCGGAGCCGGGGCGGACGTAGGCAAAGGGGCCCACATGGGTTCCGCTGCCAACGGAGGATTCAAAAATCTGAGAGGCGTTGATCTCCGTTCCGTCCCCCACGGCGCAGTCACGCACCACGGAGTTGGGCCCGATGATGCAGTCCCGGCCGATGACGGTGTTCCCCCCCAGAATGGTTCCGGGCAGGAGGAAACTCCCCCGGCCGATCTCCACCCGGGGGTCGATATACACGGCGGTGGGATCCAGCATCCTCACACCGCCTGCAAGGTGCCGCCCCACGACTTCGTTCCGCAGGTGCGGCTCCACGTTTTGAATGTCCTCGTCAGAGTTGAGGGCAATCCAGCCCTTCTCGCTGTCCACATTTTGCAGGAAAATGGTGGCGGCGGATTTCCAGCCCTCCGCCAGAGCGGAGCCTTCGGCGGAATAGACGTATCCCTCGCCCACCCGGAGTGCCGGAATTACCGGCCGGGGGACCACGATCACCCGCTCTGCGCCGGACACAAAGTCCAGCAGGGGCGGGTGTGCGTCCGACAGCTCCACGTCCGCCTCCGGCGGAAAGCAGGCCCGGGCCTTTTCGGCATTCTCCGCCCCGCAGACAACAAAAAACCGCTCTACGCCGTCTTCTTTCAGCTTGCGGGCCACCCACGTCAGGATGGGGCAAAACAGAATGTCTTTCAGCATCAGCGGTTCTCTCTGCGCCGGGTCCGGGGAAGCCGTCAGGAAAATAACTGCGCGTTTTTGATCCATCGGTATCCTCTCCCTGAGAAAAATCCGGCGGCGCAGGCGCCCCGCCGGTCACCGCGGCCTCCGCCGCAGGATTGGTTGCAAAGACATTATAGCAAAGATTTAAGGAAAATCCAGTGTTTGTAGGTAAATTGTTTCAGAAAATTCTGGTTCTCTTTCGGCAAAACAACCATTTTGCAAAAAATATGTTGAAATTTCACAGTTTTTCAAAGCGCCGGACTATGACTTCGGCATTTCGCAGAATTTCTCATGGGATTGCAGTGGTTTTCTCTAAAAAATCGGTTTTTTCCCATAAAGAGGTTGAATTTGCGCGGGTTATGGATTACAATTGACCCGTTCATGCAAATGGAGGGATTCGATGCTCAATGTGGTTCTGGTAGAACCTGAGATTCCGCAGAATTGCGGAAATGTGGCCCGCACCTGCGCCGCAACCGGCGCACGGCTCCACCTGATTCGACCGCTGGGATTTGACATCTCGGACAAGGCCGTGAAGCGGGCGGGGCTGGATTACTGGCATCTGGTGGAGGTTTTTGACTACGAAAATCTGGACGATTTTTTTCTCCGCAATCCTGACGCGAGGGATATTTGGCTCACCACCACAAAAGCGCCCCGCTCCTATGTCGAGGCGGAGTTTCACGACGGCTGCTGGCTGTTTTTCGGGAAAGAGACAGCGGGCCTGCCGGAGGCGTTTCGCAGGAAGTATTACGAGCGCTGTATCCGTCTTCCCATGCGGGAGGAGGCCCGAAGCCTGAATTTGAGCAATACCGTGGCGGTATGCGTGTATGAGGCGCTGCGCCAAACCGGCTTTTCCGGCCTTGCCGGAGAGGGGGAGATGGCGCGGTGACGCTGTTTTGGCTCGTTTGCCCGTGTAAGGGCGGCAGACCTGCGCTGCCTGCGGGCACTGGTGCGGCCTTGCGCCCCGCCGGTTGGACGGGCCGACATTGAGAGGGAGGATGCTTTATGAACTACAATAAGAAAACCGTCAGAGACGTGGATGTGGGAGGCAAGAGGATTTTGCTCCGGTGCGATTTCAACGTGCCGCTGGACAAGGCCACCGGCGCCATCACCAGCGACAAGCGTATCACGGCGGCGCTGCCCACCATTCAATATCTCCTTGAAAACGGCGCGGCGGTTATCGCCTGCTCTCACATGGGAAAGCCCAAGGGAGAGCGGAAAATGGAACTGAGCCTGGCCCCCGTTGCAAAGCGGCTGGGAGAGCTTTTGGGTAGGGAAGTGATGTTTGCCGCAGACACCGTGGGCCCCGACGCGAAGGCGAAAGCCGAAGCGCTGAAGCCCGGCGAGGTGCTGTTGCTGGAAAACACCCGGTTTGAGCCGGGAGAGACGAAAAACGACCCTGAGCTTGCAAAGGAACTGGCCTCCATGGCGGAGCTGTATGTGTCCGACGCGTTTGGCTCTGTCCATCGGGCTCACGCATCCACCGTGGGCGTGGCCGAGTTTCTCCCCGCCGTGTCCGGCTTTTTGGTGGCCCGGGAGCTTGAGGTGATGGGCAAGGCGCTGGACGACCCCAAGCGGCCCTTTGTGGCGGTTTTGGGCGGAGCCAAGGTTTCGGATAAAATTAACGTCATCGGAAATCTTTTGACCAAGGCCGACACTGTGATTATCGGCGGCGGGATGGCCTATACCTTTATTAAAGCGCAGGGAGGCTCGATCGGAACATCCCTTCTGGAAGAAGATAAGCAGGCGCTGGCGCTTGAGACACTGGCCGCCGCTCAGGAAAAGGGCGTGAAGCTTCTTCTGCCTGTGGATACGCTGGCAGCGAAGGGATTTTCCGCCGACGCGCAGCCCGTCGCTATGGATGTCGCCGCCATTCCCGAGGATATGATGGGCCTTGATATCGGCCCAAAGACCGTGGAGCTGTTCTGCGGTGCACTGAAGGGTGCGGGCACCGTCGTGTGGAACGGCCCCATGGGCGTGTTTGAGTTTGACGCGTTTGCCGGCGGCACCCGGGCCATGGCGCGGGCAATCGCGGAGAGCGGCGCGGTAAGCATCGTGGGCGGCGGAGACAGCGCCGCAGCGGTGGAGCAGATGGGCTATGCCGACAGAATTACACATATCTCCACGGGAGGCGGGGCCTCTCTGGAATTTTTAGAGGGCAGAGAGCTGCCCGGCGTGGCCTGCCTGCAAGACAGATAAATGTCTGGCCCGCCTTGCCCGGCTTGGGTTCCTCCGGTCCCCCGTCAGCGTTGAAGCTGCCTTTCCCCGCCGGGCGTTTCCCATGCATGTGGAATTACCGAAACATACAGAAAAGGAAGTATCGCTATGAATCGTCGCTACCGTAAAACCGTAATCGCCGGCAACTGGAAAATGAATATGACCGCCACTGAGACGAAGAAGTTTGCCGAGGAAATGAAGAAAATTATGCCCAGAGCCAAGTGGTGCGACACGCTGATTTGCGTCCCCGCCTGCAACATTTCGGCGGCTTTGCGGGCTTTTAAGGACCTGCGGATTTCCGTGGGTTCGGAAAATGTCTACTTTGAGGAAAAAGGTGCCTATACCGGGGAAATTTCCGCCGGTATGCTGCGGGATCTGGGTGTGAAATACGTAATTGTGGGCCACAGTGAGCGGCGGGAGCGGTTCGGCGAGACGGATGCGGGCGTGAATAAAAAGGTCCACGCCGTGCTTGCCGAGGGCATGAGCCCCATTATCTGCGTGGGCGAAAGTCTGGAGCAGCGGGAGATGGGCGTGACGGGCGAGTGGGTGACGCTTCAGGTGAAAAGCGCACTGCACGGCGTTCCCGCCGACAAGCTGCGCCGGTGCATCGTGGCCTACGAGCCCATCTGGGCCATCGGCACCGGAAAGACCGCCACGGCGGAGCAGGCGGGCGAGGTGTGCGGCAATATCCGCGCCACCATCCGCGCGATGTACGGGGCGCGGGTTGCCCGGTCTGTCACCATTCAGTACGGCGGGTCCATGACGCCCCAGAACGCGGCGGAGCTGCTGGCCCAGCCGGACATCGACGGCGGGCTGATCGGCGGAGCCTCCCTGAAGCCGGAGCAGTTTGTGGAGATTGTCAACGCAGCCAATCAGGATTGAGCCGCGCTGCGCATTTCTCTACCGGAATTTTTCGGCGGGGAAGCGGAACGCGTCCCCCTGTGGCCGGGCCGGGGTCCGGAACGATCGGCTGAATCAGAAAGAGGTACTTTTATGAATAAAACTCCCACAACGCTGATTATTATGGATGGCTACGGCCTGTCCGACAGTCAGCGGGGAAACGCGGTGCGGGCGGCAAAAACGCCCTGCCTCGATCAGTTTTTTAAGGAATTTCCCCATACCACCCTCTCCGCCTCCGGGCTGGACGTGGGCCTGCCTGCCGGGCAGATGGGCAACAGCGAGGTGGGCCACACCAATATCGGCGGCGGCCGGGTGGTGTTTCAGGACCTGCCCCGGCTGAACAACGCCGTGGCCGACGGCTCGTTTTTTGAAAATTCCGTCTATCTTCATGCCATGAATGCCTGCGTCGAAAAGGGCACGGCACTGCACCTGATGGGCCTTTTGTCCGACGGCGGCGTGCATTCCCACATCGACCATCTCTTTGCCCTTATGAAACTGGCGAAGGATCAGGGCCTTACAAAAGTCTATATCCACGCGTTTTTGGACGGACGGGATACCTCCCCCCAGTCGGGCGCGGAGTTCGTGGCCCGGACCGTGGAAAAGTGCCGCCAGCTTGGCGTTGGAAAAATTGCCACCGTTATGGGCCGCTACTATGCGATGGACCGGGACAAACGCTGGGACCGGGTGGAGCAGGCGTATGACGCCATGGTATACGGCGAGGGTGTGGAAACCAATCCCGACGCCGTGGCCGCGGTGCGGGAGTCCTATGAAAAGGGCGTGACCGACGAATTTGTGGAGCCGGTGGTCTGCGACGAGGCGGGCACCGTGGGCGACAACGATAGTGTGATTTTCTTCAATTACCGACCCGACCGGGCGCGGGAGCTGACCCGTGCGCTGGTGGACCCCGCGTTTGACGGCTTCACCCATCAGTATTTCCCCGTCACCTTTGTGTGCACCACGGAGTATGACGCCTCCATGCCCAACGTAGAGGTGGCGTTTCCCCGACTGAGCGTGCGAAACGGGCTGGGGGAGTATCTCAGCACACTGGGGATGACCCAGCTTCGCATTGCCGAGACGGAGAAATACGCCCATGTGACCTTCTTTTTCAACGGCGGAACCGAAACAGTGTTTCCCGGCGAGGATCGGGTGCTGGTGGCCTCTCCCAAGGTGGCAACCTATGATCTCCAGCCGGAGATGAGCGCCGCGGAGGTCTGTGAGAAGTGCGTGGAGCGCATCGAGTCCGGGGCGTACGACGTGATTGTTCTGAACTTTGCCAACTGCGACATGGTGGGCCACACCGGCATGCTCGATGCGGCGGTGAAGGCCGTGGAGGTCGTGGACGAATGCGTGGGCAAGGTGGTGAACGCCACGCTGAAAATGGGCGGCATCGCCATGATTACCGCCGACCACGGCAACGCCGAGGAGCTGGAGCAGCCGGACGGCAGCCCCTTCACGGCCCACACTACCAACCCCGTGCCCTTTATCCTCTGCGGCGCAGGCAGCGAGCTGCGCCGGGGCGGGAAACTGGCGGACATTGCCCCCACGATTCTGGATGTGATGGGCCTTGCCTGTCCCCAAGAGATGACAGGCGAGACGCTGATCATAAAATAAAGCAAAAAACACCGGGGTGCAAAAATTTTTGCGTCCCGGTGTTTGTGTATAGTTTTTCCTTTCCTTGGACATACTGCGGGTAAACCAATGGAAAGGACGGTTTTCTATGAACAAATCCAATATGCCGAAAACGGTGCTGGGCGGAGCAGGCTTCTACATAGTCCTGCTCTTGAGCCTGGCGATTGTGGGAGCTTCGGGCTATGCCATTTTGTTCCACGGCGGCAACACAGCGAGGACGGACCCCGACGCGTCCACTGCCGCGCCGGACGCAGACCTCTTTGACGATCTGGACCCCAACGGGCCGTCGTTGGAGATTCTGGAGCCGGAGACGCTGAAAGTGCCGGACCAGGGCGTTCCGGTACAGGCGCCTGTGCAGATGCCCTCGGTGGAGGTGGACGACACCCCGGTGAAGCCCACGGCCCCCAGTCTCATCGTCTGGCCTCTGCGGGGTGCGGTGGTGTCGGTCTTCAGTATGGACGCGCTGCGCTATGACGAAACCATGGGCGACTGGCGGACCCACGCGGGCGTGGATCTGGCTGCCGAGGTGGGGACGCAGGTGATGGCTGCCAGTGCTGGAAAGGTAACCTCCGTAGAGGACAATCCCCTGATGGGGACCACCGTGGTGATCGAGCACGACGGAGGCTACGTGACCACCTACGCCAATTTGCAGGCTGTTCCCACTGTCAAGGCCGGAGATTCGGTTTCCGCCGGGCAGATTATCGGCGCGGTGGGTTCCACCGCCATTGCCGAAGCCGCACTGCCCTCCCATTTGCACTTTGCGGTGGAGAAGAACGGAGACGCGGTGGACCCACAGGTGTTTTTAAAGGACTGAAAAAAAGGCGCGCCGATCAGGCGCGCCTTTTTCATGCGTTATATCGGCTTGTCCGGAAGAGAAGTAATGTGCTTGTGATAGGTCCAGCGGAAAAATGTGAGGGACAGAATAAAAGCGGCGATCTCTGCGATGGGGAAGGCCCACCAGATCAGACCCAGCTCTCCCTGAAGGCTCAGCAGCCACGCTGCCGGCAGCAGCAGGATGAGCTGGCGGGTGAGGGAAACGAGCATGCTGAGAAAGCTGTTGCCCAGAGCCTGGAACATTCCGCTGCAAGCAATACCCACGGCAGCCATGGGAAAGGTAAGGCTGATAATCCGCAGTGCGGGCGCGCCGATTGTCAGCATTTCCTCCGACGCGTCGAACAGGCCCAGCAGCTGCCCCGGAAACAGCCAGAACAGCAGCGTTCCCACCGCCATGATGCATGCCGCCGTGGTAAGGCTTATCTTAAACGTCCGCAGGATGCGGTGCTTGTTCTGCGCGCCGTAGTTATAGGCCACAATGGGAATCATGCCGTTGTTCAGGCCAAACACCGGCATAAAGATAAAGCTCTGGAGTTTGAAATACGCGCCGAACACCGAGGCGGCGGTGGTGGTAAAGGGAATCAGGATCCGATTCATTCCGTAGACCATAACGGAGCCGATGGCCTGCATAATGATGGAGGGCACGCCGATGAGATAAATGTCCCGAATCAAATCCCCGCTGGGGCGAAAGCCCTTAAACCGCAGAGGAACCTCCGGGTTTTTCGTCAGGCAGAAAAAGAGGGACAGCGCCATGCCGCACAATTGGCCGAACACCGTGGCCACGGCGGCACCTGTCACGCCCATTCGGGGCGCGCCCAGCAGGCCAAAAATCAGAATGGGGTCCAGAATGATGTTGATGATGGCTCCCAGCCCCTGGGTGAACATGGTGTAAAGCGTCCGGCCTGTGGATTGGAGCAAGCGCTCAAAGGTAATGCCGAAAAACAGGCCGAAAGAGCCGCAGGCGCAGATGGTAAGATAGGAAATTCCGCCGGTGACAATTTCCTCCACATTGGTCTGGGACCGGAAAAAGGGTGCGGAACCGAAAGCCCCGATAAAAATGAACAGAAGGGAACTGACAGCCGCGAGGAAAACGCCGTTCAGCGCCACCTTTTGCACCCGTTTTAAATCTCCCGCGCCCAGCGCCCGGCTCAACAGCGCGTTGATACCCACGGCGGTGCCGGTGGACACGGCGATCATCAAAATCTGAATGGGGAAGGCCAGAGACACGGCGGTAAAAGCGTTCTCCGACACACGGGCCACGAAAAAGGCGTCCACCACGTTATACAGCGCCTGTACCAGCATGGATACCATCATAGGCAGGGACATATTGAATACCAGTTTGCCGACGGGCATAACGCCCATTTTGTTTTCGGCGGGTTTGTGCATATTTTCTTCCATTGAGTACTCTCTTTCTCCATATTGACAAAGCCGCCCCCAAGGGCGGGGGATGGCGGCGCATCGGTGCGGCGGATCGCCGCCCTACGAAAAACGGCGCGGCCATCAGCCGCGCCGCAAATTGCGCAAATGCATTTAATTTAAGCGTTGGCGGAATCCGGTGAGTGCACGGGAGGCAATGCCCCCGGCGCAGATTCGCGCTCTTATTTTTTCAGCTCACCGGTGGCGGATGCGGTCAGATAGGCGTTGATAAACCCATCGATGTCGCCGTCCATCACCGCGTTGATGTTGCTGGTTTCATAGGCCGTGCGGGTATCCTTGGCCATGGTGTATGGCATAAAGACATAGGAGCGGATCTGGCTGCCCCACTCAATTTTCATCTGCACGCCCTTGATGTCCGAAATCTTCTCCGCATGCTGCTGAGCTTTCAGTTCCAAAAGCTTTGCCCGCATCATTTTCATGCAGTTTTCTTTGTTTTGGAACTGGCTGCGCTCCGTCTGGCAGGAGACGACAACGCCGGTGGGCAGGTGAATCAGGCGCACGGCGGAGGAGGTTTTGTTGATGTGCTGTCCGCCGGCGCCGGAGGCGCGGTAGACCTGCATCTCAATGTCCTCGGGCCGGATTTCCACCTCCGCGTCGTCCGGAAGGTCGGGCATGACCTCCAGTGCGGCGAAAGAGGTCTGCCGACGGGCGTTTGCATCAAAGGGAGAAACCCGCACCAAACGATGCACCCCGTGCTCACTCTTCAAAAAGCCGTAGGCATTTTCGCCCTCGATGGAAATGGTGGCGGATTTAATGCCCGCCTCCTCGCCGTCCTCAAAGTCCAGAATCTGATATTTAAAGTCGTGGCGCTCCGCCCAGCGGGTATACATCCGGTAGAGCATCTCGGTCCAGTCCTGTGCCTCGGTGCCGCCAGCCCCGGCATGGAAGGACAAAATGGCGCTGCAACTGTCATATTCGCCGGAGAGGAGGGTGGAGAGCCGCTGCTCGGAAATTTCCTCCTCCAGTTTGGCAAAGCCTGTCTTCAGCTCCTCCAGAAGGGAGGCGTCGTCCTCCTCCTGTCCCATTTCGCACAGGGTTTTCAAATCCTCCAGCTCACCGACCATTTTCTCATACCGGCCCAGCTTGCTCTGCAAGCGCTTGAGCTGCTGCTGCACCTTCTGCGAGCGCTCCAAATCGTTCCAAAACTCTGGTTCGCCGGTCTGGGCCTCCAGACTGTCGGCTTCCCGTCTGGCGGAATCGATATCCAGCGCAGCGCCCAGCTTTTCAAGCTCAGGACCAAGAGCACTCAGCCGCTGCTTATATTCGTCATATTCGATCAAAGCCATGATTGATTCTCCATTTCGCGTATTTCATCAGCCAAAACATTATATAGGAGTTTTCCCCGTTTGTAAAGGAAAACAGCGGCAGAACCGTCACAATTCCGCCGCCGCTGCCCTTATGTTACTGTGTTGCTATCGTGTGTCTTTTTTGTTGGAGGTCCGCCCCAGAATGTAATCAACGCTTACATCGTAAAAATCCGCCAGAGAGCACAGGACATGAGGGGGTACCATTCTCTGTCCGCTCTCATAATAGGCATAAGTACGCTGGGGAATATTAATAGCCTTGCCCACGCTTTCCTGTGTCAGGTCTGCGTCCTCGCGCAGACTTCGTATTCGTTCGTATCGCTCCATGTTAATCACCATGTCCAGTATAGCTAAGAACAATTTGTTCTATTGATTTTTTGAATATTTTGTTCTAAACTATATAAAGCTGGGAGGTGTGTTTATGGCGGATTACAAAGAAATGTATCTAAAGCTGTTCCGGGCCTCGGAAGAGGCCGTCAATCGTCTGATTGCCGCGCAGCAGGAATGTGAAGAGCTGTACCTCAGCCAAGACGAACGGGAAGGGACGATGGAGCCCCTGACACCGGGAAAAGCGATAAGCGCGGAGGCGGAGTAATCCGCATCCGCGCCCTGCCGCTTGCGCAAAATCGGCGAGCCGGTATAAAAATCGGCCGTGCTTATTTCCCCACCTCAATCAAGGACCGCGCTCCCAGAAGCGCAAGCCCGCTGATAAAAATTGCCGCGCCGGAGAATATCAACAGCCATTCGATTTTCACCATGTCGCCCAAAGGGCCGAACACGGCCATGCCCAGCGGCATCGCAACCCCGCTGAACATCGTCATCACGCTGAACACCCGGCCCATTTTGTCCGGGTCGATGCTGCTTTGCAGCAGGGTCATGCTGGGCGAGCTGTACAGGGGTACTGCCGCGCCGCACAAAAGCATGACGCCGAGGTACACCCAAAAATTCGGAATTAAGCCCAAAAGAACGCTGGTAAGCCCAAACAGCACGCAGGCGAGAATCATCGTATGGGCCTTGTTTTTAAAGCCGCCCCACGCGGAAATTACCACGCCGCCCAAAATTGCGCCCGCCGAAAACACAAGCTCGATGGCGGTGAGCCGCCACACGTCGTCTCCAAAGGTGCGGGCCGCCTGAAGGGGCGTAAGCAGGGCAGAGGGAGACACAAAAAAAGAAAAAAACGCGCCGTAGGCAATGATCAGCTTCAGCCAGACCTGGGAGTTGATATACCGCAGGCCCTCCTGCAATTCATGCAGATAGGCCTTGATGCCGCGCTGAATCTCTCCCGTACGGGGAACGCCGGACACGTTGACAAACAGAAACACGATGGCGATGCCGGCGGCCGCGGTGATTACATCGATAAAGAAAATATACCCGATGGGCATCAGCGACAGCAGCGCGCCCGCCGCCATGGGCGAGACAAACATGTTCAGCGACTGAATAGAGCTTTGGATTCCGTTGAACCGCTGCAAGCTTTCCAAGGGTACCATTTGGGGAATCATGGCGGAGACGGCGGGCTGCTGAATCCCCTGCCCGAGGGACCGGGCGGCTACCACGATAAGCATAAGCCAGATGCTTCTGTGGCCGGAAAGGTATGCCAGCGCCAGCCCCAGCGTAATCAGGGCGATGCATCCATCGGAAATGACAATCAGATATTTGCGGTTGTACCTGTCCGCCCAAACACCCGCAAAGGGAGAAATCAGCGTCATCGGCAGCAGCGCCGCGCAGGTGAACAGCGTCATGATTACGCCGGATTTCGTCTCCAGCGTAATCTGCCAGGTGATGGCGTGCTGCACCAGCATGGAGCCGAACATGGACACGAACTGTCCTGCCATATAGAGTGTTACATTGCGCTTCCAGCCGGTCATGCAGAGACCTCCTCTTTGTTAATGGGGGAATTTTGGCCGGTCATTGTTCATGGTACAGGATTTTTCGGCTGACAACGCACTGAAAGTATGTTTTTGCAATTTCTGTGTTTTGGAAATGCCCGTCTGTAAGCGGACGGGGCCGGGCTTCATCCGAAGAAGCTGCAATGAATACAGCAAACCCCCTGAAAGTATTGGCTTTCAGGGGGTTTTTTGTGGCGGAGAAGGAGGGATTCGAACCCTCGAAACCCGTTAAGGTTTACATGATTTCCAATCATGCGCCCTCGACCAACTAGGCGACTTCTCCATAGCTGCTCGGAAAAACTGAGCGATATGCAGTTACTGTCGTGGGACAGCTTTATCATTATACCAAAACATGTCGGAATGTCAAGAAAAAAGTTTTGCGTATTTAGCGCGGCCTGAAACGGGAAACCCCTCTCTCCCAATTCGGACGCGGGGGAAGGGCGGGAGCCTTGGCTCCCGCCCCTTTTGTCAGCGCATGGTGGAAACCAGATGATCCACAGTGTGGTCCACGGCGACGCCCAGCTTTTGAATGCCTTTACCCACCTGAGTTTTCATGGTCCGCTTTCCGTGGGGCATCATCATTCCAACCAAGGCGCCCGCAGCCATTCCGGCGCCCATGCCGAACCAAAACCCGGCATTGTTCCTCATATTTCGTCACTCCTTTTGCGGTCTGAACCTAGTATGGCGCGTGGAGCGCGTCTTATGCCGGAAATTGATTTGCCAAATAGCACCGGTTTCGATATAATGAAAAAGAAATAATAATTGAAAAAAGAGAGGACTTGAAATGACTGTTTTATATTTGATCCGCCATGCCGAGGCGGAGGGAAATCTTTATCGCATCGCGCAGGGCCAGTGCGACAGCATCATTACCGACCGGGGCTATCAGCAGATTGCCGCGCTGGCGGAACGGTTTCGTGATGAAAAAATTGACGCCGTGTATTCCAGCGACCTGACCCGCACCCGCATCACCGCCGGGGCTATCGCCAATACGAAAGGCCTGCCGATTCAAACGCGGCGGGACCTGCGGGAAATCTGCGTGGGTGAGTGGGAGGAGAAGACCTGGGGTGAAATCGGCATTGAGGCCGCGGAGCAGCTGGCGCTGTTTACCTCCCGGCCTGACTTGTGGCAGGTGGAGGGCGGCGAGAGTATGGCCGCCGTCCGGGATCGGATGCTGGCCGCGCTCCGGGACATCGGCGAGAAGAATCCCGGCAAAACCGTGGCGGTTTTTTCCCACGGCTGCGCCATTCGCCTGACGTTGGGAGAGATAGAGGGCTGCGGACTGGATGAGATTGGGAAAACATCTCACGGCGATAACACCGCCGTTTCAAAAATTGAATATGAAAACGGGAAATTCCGCCTGCTTTACCGGGATGACAACAGCCACGTAAAGGCGCTGTCCACCTTTGCAAAGCAGCACTGGTGGAAGCACCCCAACGGCGTGGAGCCGGGGCTGTATTTCCGCGCGGTGGAGCTGCCCGGGCAGGCTGCGCTGCTGACAGACTGCGTGGAAAAGGGCTGGACAACGGCGGGAGAAACCCGGGAATTCAGCCCGGACGTGCTTTTGCGGGAGGCGGCAGAGCGGCCCACCATCGGCGCCTATATGCAAGGCGCGCCCGCCGGGATTCTGCAATTGAATCCTGAAAAGGAGGCGGAGGAGAAGGCTGGTTGGATTTCCCTTTACTGCATGGCGGAAGGCTGCCGGTCCAGAGGGCTTGGGATTCAGCTTTTGGGGCAGGCCGTTTTGCGTTACCGGGCCATGGGGCGCGAAAAGCTGCGGCTTTCCCTGCGCCGGGGAAACGAGGCCGCTTTGCGCTTTTTCACGCAGTATGGATTTTCTCCCGTGGACCCGGCGGCGGAGCCGCTGGTGCTGGAAAAAGACATCCGCTCCCGGGAGTGGACGCCGGAGCGAGTTTGACAGCGGAGTGTATCCTTCGCAAAATTAAGGATGGTATTTCGGAAGGAAACCGCATATCCTGATAGACAAGACTCCGCGCCGACGCGGGGCGGGAAGGGACGGGCGCGCCGTGAATCTATTTGTCATTGTATTGCTGTTCTCAGTGGGACTTTTACTGATTGTCAAGGGCGGAGACTGGTTTTTGGATGGGGCTGTGTGGATTGCGGAAACTTCGGGTATTCCTCACTTTATTGTGGGCGCCACCGTGGTATCCGTCGCCACCACGCTGCCGGAGCTGACGGTGTCCGTCACCGGCGTGCTGCGGGGGGAAATTGATCTGGCGGTGGGCAATGCCGTGGGCTCTGTCACGGCCAATCTGGGGTTGATTTTGGGCATCTCCGTACTGTGCATCCCCTCGGCCGTGGGCCGGCAATTCGCACCCAAGGCAATTTTGATGATCTGCGGGGCAGCATTGCTGACCATTTTGTGCCGAAACGGGAGCCTGACGCTGCTTTCCGCACTGCTGCTGTGTATAGTTTTTGCCCTGTACCTTTGGAGCAATCTCCGCGACGCAGGACGGGGAATGGCGGCGGAGCGGAAAAGTCGGGCACACCGGGGCCGCGTCTCCCGGCGAAAAATGCTTTCAAAGCTTGGAATGTTTTTTCTGGGCCTTGCAGGGATTATCGGCGGCTCCCGCCTGCTGATTGATTACGGCAGCGAGCTGGCCCTCCGGCTGGGCGTGCCCGCCGGAGTGATCGGCGTGACGCTGGTGGCGGTGGGCACATCTTTGCCCGAGCTTGTGACTGCCCTTACCGCCATTGCGAAAAAAGAGACGGCGATGTCCATTGGAAACATTGTGGGAGCCAACGTAATTGATTTGACGCTGGTGCTACCGGTGTGCACCGCGGTATCCGGTGGAAGTCTTGCCATCGGGTCCCAGACCACTGCGCTGGATTTGCCCGTGTGTCTTGGGGTGTGCGCGCTTGCCATGCTGCCGCCCCTTGCCGTCGGGCGGTTTTACCGATGGCAGGGCTTTTTGCTGCTGGGGATGTACGCCGCATATCTTGCGGTTTTGATGACGTGAGGACGCGCCGGGAAATTTTAACAAAATTTCCCGGCGCACTTTCAATTCTGTGTGTTCCAGCGCTGCCGCGCACTCTGTCCCACCGGGGGCGAAGTATTTGCCGCGGAGCGATGCGCCGGGAGTGTTAGCGGAACGCCGCGCCGGGGGTTACGGAGTTTTCGCCGTCCAGCAGAAAGCCGTCCCGGTCATGCACGCGGGCGTTGCGAAGCATCTGCCCGTAGGTGGTGCTGCGAATCACGCCGCTGTCGGTTCTGTTTCCGTTGTTTACAACCGCGGATTCAGGCGCGCCTACGCCGTCGTTTTCAAGGCCCAGCATCTTGTCATCCGCAGCGCCGGCGGCGGTGCCGCTGGCGCCGTTTTCAATGCGCCGCTGGTCTTTATTTTTTACCACGGCGGTTCCGGAGGCGGAGCCCGCGCCGGAGCCGGCGTTGTTGTCAGTGACGGATTGGTTGGGAGTGCTGTTGGCGGGCGTGTTGTTTTTGTCAGTGCCGCAGGCCGTCAAACTCATGGCCATCAGAGCAGTGAGCAAAAGCGCAAATGTCCTTTTCAAGTCGTTTCCTCCTTTGTGTGGACTTTTTTACATTGCGATACCCTGTGTTAGTATGGCAGGTTCACAGCGAAACAACCATGGCAGTTTTTTGCAAAATAAGGTGAAGAAAGTAACAATTTTTTAAAAACCGCTTGCATTCTTCCAAGACGCATATTATCATATAACTAGAAATCATTACTGAATAGATTTTGAAAGGAGGCCCCATGCAGCCGCAGCGATATTCGCTCCAAAGGGAGAAAATTTACGCGGTCGTGCGGGAGAGCGTGGAGCATCCCACGGCAGAGATGGTGTTTGCCTGGCTGAAACCGGAGATTCCCAGACTGAGCCTGGGCACCGTTTATCGCAATCTTCACCGGATGGCGGAGGAAGGACGGCTGCAGGAGCTGCCCGGCCCCATCGTCCGATTTGACGGGGACACGACGCCTCACGCGCATTTTACCTGCCTTACCTGCGGGAGGGTGAGCGACGCGATCGGGTCCTACGACCCCGGACTGGACGCAGCAGCGTGCAAAAAGGGCTTTCGGGCCATACGCCACACGCTCATGTTTTACGGGACCTGTCCCCAATGTGCAAAAGTTGGTAAAAAAGATGATTGCTGATCGCCGCCGGAGAAATCCGGCATGACCTTTGCCCGCAGGCGCCCCGGGCGCACCCATTCGCCCGGCGGAATGTTTGCAGAGACGTAAAAATCCAAGTCAGCCACGGTGTCGGCGCAGAGCGCGCCGCCGCCTGAGATAGAATGTTTGAAAGGGGAATGTTATCATGGAACTGAAGGGAAGCAAGACGGAAGCCAATCTGTGGACTGCGTTTGCGGGGGAGAGCCAGGCCCGCAACAAGTACGACTACTATGCGGGCAAAGCGCGCAAGGAGGGCTTTGAGCAGATCGCGGCCATCTTCGAGGAGACAGCCCTGAACGAGAAGGAGCACGCCAAGCTGTGGTTCAAGGCGCTGGACGGCATCGGCTCCACCGATGAAAATCTGGTGGCCGCCGCCGCGGGCGAGAACTACGAGTGGACGAACATGTATGCCGAGATGGCCCGCACCGCCGAGGAAGAGGGATTTTTGGCGCTGGCCGCCCAGTTTGAGGGCGTGGCCAAAATCGAAAAGACCCACGAGGAGCGCTATCTGAAGCTGCTGGACAACCTGAAAAACGGAGAGGTTTTCAAAAAGGGCGAGAAGGTCATGTGGTTCTGCCGCAACTGCGGCCACGTGGAGATCGCGGAGAACGCGCCCCAGGTGTGCCCCGTGTGCAACCATCCCCGGAGCTATTTCCAGGTCAAGGCTCTTAACTATTGATTTTACATTTGCCTGCCGGGGTCACCGCGAAAGCGGCGGCCCCGGTTTCCCTGTCCGGCGGACAGAAAAAGCCATGAAAATCCGCCGTTTTTTGGAAAAAGCAAATTGCGCACAAGGGAAGCCGGGGAGTATCCTGATAAGTTTGTGTAAAGAGACAAAAACTGCGTCAATTCACCCCCTCTATTTTTGAAATGTTTGTATAAAACCCTGTTGACGTTTTTGTAAAAAACGGATATGATATAAGGACAAAATGACATGGTATGCGGAGTTTTAATACGGCGATTGGGAAAAGGAGTGCTGCATATGTATACACAGGAGATCACGGTCAACAACGAGGTGGGTCTTCACGCGCGGCCCGCGACGTTCTTTATCCAAAAGGCAAATGAGTTCAAAAGCGGAATCTGGGTGGAGAAGGAAGACCGCCGGGTAAACGCAAAGAGCCTTCTGGGCGTGCTGTCCCTGGGCATCGTCATGGGGACCAAAATTACGCTGATTGCCGACGGAAGCGACGAGAAGGAAGCCGTCGCCGCTCTGGCGGAGCTGATCGAAAACAACTTTGGCGAATAACTCTTTCACCCGCGCTTAAAATCTCCCCGGAGAGAAAAGAGAAAAAGAGGCGGCCGCGCCTCTTTCACCCCGCGGTAACGCGGGGTTTTCTTTTTTATGCGGGAATGAGAGGAGGGAGTACATGACAAAAGATGAGCTGAGAGAAAAGGCCGGGAACCTGCCTCTGAAGCCCGGCGTCTATCTGATGATGGACAAAACCGGTAAGGTTATTTACGTGGGCAAGGCGAAAAAACTGAAAAACCGCGTCAGCCAATATTTTCAGGACAGCGCGTCCCACACGGCGAAGACCCGCAAAATGGTGTCTGAGGTGGACCGGTTTGACACCATCTTTGTCTCCAGCGAGTGGGAAGCACTGGTGCTGGAAAACTCCCTCATCAAGCGGCACATGCCGCAGTACAACATTTTACTGAAGGACGACAAGGGCTATCCCTTTGTGCGGCTGTCCAAGGAGACGTATCCCCGGTTTTCCATGGTCCACCGCTACGCAGCCGACGCGGCGCGGTATTTCGGCCCCTTCGGCGGCAGATTTGAGACGCGCCAGGCGCTGGACGCGGTGTGTGCCGCGCTGAAGCTGCCCACCTGCCGCCGAAAATTTCCACAGGATATCGGCGTGGGGCGGCCGTGTTTGAACTATCACATGGGCCGGTGCGACGGGTGGTGCCGCCCGGGTTTGTCGGAGAAGGACTATCAAAGCCGCATGGCCCAGGCGGCGGCGCTGCTGGAGGGAAAGTCCAAACAGCTTTTGCGGGAGATGACCGAGGAAATGGAAGCGGAAGCGGAAGCCCTCCGCTTCGAGCGGGCCGCCGTCCTCCGGGACCGGATCAATGCCATCGGCGCGCTGGCAAAAAAGCAGACGGTCATCGCGGGCCTTTGCGCCGACACGGATATATGGGGCATTTACAAGGGAGCCAAGTGCTGCTACGCCATCCTCCACATGGAGGATGGAAACCTGGCGGGCCGGGAGACGGAGCTGTTTACCGCCCCGGTGGACGAGGACGAGGGGGAGATGCTCTCCGCCCTTGCCGCCCAGTATTACCTGCCCCGGTCGCTGCTTCCCCACGAAATTCTGCTCCCTGCGGACGCTGGGAACTGTGAAGAGCTGTCCGAAGCGCTGTCCCGCCGGGCGGGCCGTAAGGTCTGGGTCCATGTTCCTCAACGGGGGGAAAAGGCGGGCCTTTTGGAAATGGCCCGGCGAAATGCAGCCGAGGAGGCCGAGCGCGCCACCACCCGGGAAGAGCGCAGCAGTCAGGTGCTGGCCTTGTTTACGAAAATGACAGGCCTGCCCCGTCCGCCGCAGCGAATGGAGTCCTACGACATCTCCAACACCAGCTCCAGCGAAATTGTGGCCTCCATGGTGGTTTATGGCGGGGACAGGCCGCTGAAAAGTGCCTACCGCCGATTCCAGATCAAGGACGTGTCCGGACATCCGGATGATTATGCCTCCATGCGGGAGGTGCTGCGCCGCAGGCTTCAGCGGGCTGCCGACGGGGACGAAAAGTTCCTGCCCCTCCCGGATGTGTTTTTGATTGACGGCGGCGAGGTACACGCCAAAACCGCGCTGGAGGTGACCCGGACCTTTGGTCTGGATATCCCCATCTTCGGCATGGTGAAGGACGATCGCCACCGTACCCGGGCGCTGGTGACGCCCGAGGGACTGGAGATCGGCATTCAGGCAAATCAGGCGGTGTTTTCCCTTATTGGACAGATTCAGGAGGAGACGCACCGCTTTGCCATCACTTATAACCGGGAGAGCCACCGGAAAAATGCGCTGCGCTCCGCGCTGGACGAGATTCCCGGCGTGGGTCCCAAGCGGCGGGAAACCCTGAGAAAGCATTTCGGAACTGTCAAGGCCATTCGAGCCGCCACGGAAGAAGAGCTTGCCACCGTGGTAGGGCCTGCCGCGGCGGCAGGGGCGTACCGTCATCTTCATGAAAAGGATACTTCTGCTGACAAAGAAGAACCGGCAAAATAGGGAGACTGACACGGGATAATTGTTGAAAAGGGGAGCTGCCCCGCCATACGGGATATGAAAGGACCTCCAAGCGCCCAAAGGGTGCTTGGAGGTCCTTCAAGTACTATGGGGAAAAGCAGACGATTCAATGCCTGAAAAACAACCTGCGCAGGCGGTATTGCCACAGCAGTGTCATTTGCCCCAGTACCCGGTCCCAAAGGAGAAACGTCAGGTTTGCGCCCAGCAAAAACACCGCAGAAAGGGGCTTTATGCAGCCCGCAAGCTCCTCATTCAGCACATCCAGCCCCACTGCCCGCAGCAGAAAATACAACACAGCCACGGCGGCGTTGAACACCGCCAGCTTGCACAGCAACCGCACAAGGCGGAGCCGCAGCCGGTCCAGCACGGGCCGCAAAACCGGATAGTATCCCAGAAGGAGATAGACCAGAGAGGGCTCCTTGCTTGGCGTCAGCAGCAGGGCCAGCACCGCCGTCACGGCGTAGACGCTCAGCGCCGGCCGGGGCCCGCGCTCGGAAAGCACCGGCAGCAGGGCCAGCATTCCCAGAAGCGGCGCGCAGTACGTGGCGCCGGGAATGATTCCGCCCAGAAGCAGCAGCACGGTCCCAAGGGCCGCGGTTACACCGCACAGGGCGATTTCGTGAATTTGCCGCCCCATCAGCTTATGTCCTTGTATTTGAGCTTGTAATAGCTCCAGCAGCGCCACTTGGAGAGCAGCTCCTGCCCGTTTTGATCCAGCGTGTCCAGAGTGGTTACGCTTCCGTCAGGCAGAACTGCGGTCCCCTTCTGAATCACGGGATATTCCCGGCGCAGCTCGCTCATAAACCGGAACCAGGGAGTTTCTGCGGCATGACCCGTCAGCTCCAGCACCGTCGCGCCCAGAAAGGAGGCGCTGATGGTCCCATCCGTCGGAAGGTCCAGAGCGGCGACGGTCGCGTCCCAATCTAAAGCTTGCGCGGCCGCGTCGTTGGCCCAGATGACATAGGGCGTCTCATAGGACTTTAAAAAGCCCGCCGACCCGTTCTCCTCCGGAGTGAGATTCATGCCAAGCTCCTTATAGGCAAGCTGGTTGTCTCCCAGATAGGGCAGGTGGTCGCCCCAGAAGACCAGCACCACCGGTTCTTCACTGGCGGTAAAATACTCCGTCAGGCGGCCCAGCATGGCATCTGCGTCCCGGGCACCCTCGATATAGACGGAAAGAAGCATCCGGGCCTCGGCAGAGAGGTCAGCCGTGGTCTGTACCTGTGGAAAGGCGTGCCCAGGGCCGTATTTGCCGGAGGTGTAGGACATGTGGTTTTGGATGGTGGTGGTGTAATTAAACAGGGGCTTCCCGGCAGACATGGCAGTTTCAAATTTTTCTTCGATCAAACCTGCCGTATAATCATCCGTGACCCAGCGGCCCTTGTACTGAATCTCCGGCATATCCTCCGCAAACTCAATTTCTTCCGCACCGAAAAAGTCGTAGACATTTTCCCGGTTATAGAACCACGCATCCCCGGGGTGGATGAAGGAAGTGGCGTAGCCGTCCGCGCCAAAGACACGGTACAGGCTGTCCAGCTTGCGGTTCACCGCCCGGAAGGCGGAGGTGGTGGTGGCAGAGAGGGCGTTGGTCTGCATGCCTGTCAGCACGTCAAACTCGGTGTTGGCCGTGCCGCCTGCGAAGCCGGGGACTACCACATGACCGGAGATAGCGTGGGCGCTCTCTCGAATGGCATGGAGATTTTTCAGGGGGTTTTCCTCATCCGAGTAGGTAAACATGGGCTGGTCCGTCACGTCGGAAAATGCCTCGTTCATCACCATGATGACGTTTACCGGCGCGCCCTGTCCGGGAGCCTGATTGTCGCTATCCCACGCCTCCGCGGCCGTGCGGCTGAAGCCCTCCGGCTTATCCACGGTGTAGGTGGTGAAATGGTGGGTGAAGCAGTAGGGGAATCCCAGATCGTTAAACACGGAGGGAACGTAATAGGGGTTGGAGGCGGGAAAAGCGTTGTAAAGGGGAGTAGAAGCATACACCGTAAAAATCAGGTACACCAGCAGGCTTATAGTGGCCACCGCACCCGAAAGACGCAATAAAAAACGAGTCCAGATGGGCCTTCCGGGAGACAGCGGCCTGCCCCGAAAAAAAACGCCCAGAGCCACCAGCAATGCGCAGCTTATAACCACAGCGGCAATCGCGGGCCATGGAAAGTGGATGTCATAGGACCCGGCGGCGCTGGTTGCCTCCTTCAAAAGGCCCAGATCCCGGGGAAACAGCGGCTCGTTGCGGACCTCAATTTTGATGCGGTTGGCAATGGAGAGAATGCCGCAGAAGGTCCCCACCAGAGCGGCGGAAAAAAATACGTTTGCAAACAAAACGGCAAAGGCCACAATCAAAAGCCCGATGGGCAGGGCATTGAGCACGATGAGTAGTGGCTCTGCCAGAAAAAGAGAAAGGGCGGAGCGCAGGCTGTTCGGCTGAATCCACAGGCAAAGCAATGTGTAAAACCCCGTCAGCAGCACCGCCAGCAAAAATGTCAGCGGCAGGTCCATGCCACGGGTGGGAAGGGGCTTTGTATGTTTTCTCATATATAGTATGATAATCCTTTCCGCACAGATTTAAATTCTTTTTCATTATAATGCTTTTTTAAAAAAAAGCAAGAAAAGGGGCACTATCCTGCCCGCAGGACAGAAAAGCGCCCCGCCAAAAGGCGGGGCGCTTGAAAGTTACTGTGCTTGGTCCTCGTGCTCGACGTGCAGGCCCAGCATATCGTCCACAGGGATGGAGAGGAGAATTCCTCTCGCCTCGGATTTAATACCGGCCTCGGTGTTGATGGCCTGCATAATGGTGTGCTTTTCCTTGCGGCTGCAAAGAATGCACACGATGCTCTTTTCTGCCTTGATGGAAACGCCCAGAAGCTTTTCCGCCTCTTCGTAGCCCACGCCGCGCCCGTCGATAATCGTACCGCCCATGGCCCCCACGGAACGGGCGGCGCTCATGATTTTATCGGTGTAGCCGCGGTTTACTATGGCGACCACCAGCTCGTATTTCGAGCCGCCGCAGCTCTCCTGCTTTCCGGTGTTCTGATCCAATTCTTTATCCTCCTCCCGCAGCAGCATCTGAGAAAACAGGCTGCTGATCGAAGACAGTGGAATCGTAAAGACAATTCCGCGTCCCGGCTTGTGTAGCTGCATTTGCTGTGCGATTTCCTTGACCGCGGAGGGAAGCCGTTCCCTTGGGCCCATGGTAATCACAAAGTCCTTTTCCGTTTTTCCAAGCCCCAGATAATCCAGCATCTCGGAATTTGCCGTTCCCATACCGAAGCAGAGAATATGGTAATACAAATGATGCCCACGGCAGATTTCGGCGACCTTTTCACCCTTGCCTCGATCCACGATGGTGACCATGAGCTTGATAATCCGGTTGTACTCAGTGTTCAATTGTCTCGCCCTCCTCTCCGTATTCTCCGGGCTCGTATTCTATAATCGTATCCTCCTGAGAGAACACAGAGTCGGCCTCCGTGCGCAGCGCCGACGAACGCATCCGCATCTGATACACAAAGCCCAAAACCTGAATCGTGATCAGCGGAGTCATGGCAACCATTGCCACGATACCGAACGCGTCGGTCATAATGTTTCCGCCAAAGGCCTCCGCTGCTCCAATGGCAAAGGGAAGCACAAATGTGGCAGTCATAGGTCCGCTGGCCACGCCGCCGCTGTCAAAGGCTATGCCGGTAAAAATCTTCGGCACAAAAAACGACAGGACAATTGAAATGACGTAGCCCGGAATCAAGAACCACATAATTGAGATACCCGTCAGCACGCGGATCATGCCAAACGCCAGAGACATGGCCACGCCGATGGAAAGGCTCAGCTGCATGGCGCTCTGGGAAATCGAGCCCTGCGTGACCTCCTCCACCTGCTTGTTCAGCACGTGAATGGCGGGTTCCGCCGCCACAATGAAATAGCCGATAACCATGCCCAGAGGAATCAGCGCCCAGTTAAAGGAGGCCTTTGCCATCTCTGAACCGATATAATATCCCACGGGCATAAAGCCCACGTTTGCTCCCGTCAGGAACAAAACAAGGCCGATAAACGTATAGAGAAGGCCCACCAGAATCTTTACCATCTGGCGCTTGTTGTATCTGCGGGAAATAGCCTGAAACGCCAGGAAAAACAGCAGGATGGGACCAAAGGCCTTGCCCACCTCTTCCACATAAATGGGGAGGCTGTGTACGAACTGTGCCGCAACATCCTTGGTGGTGATTACATCCGTAATGGTGATGGTGGTGTAATCCGCGGAGGAGGGCTTATATAAAAGCCCCAGAACCAGCACTGAGAGAATGGGCCCGATGCTGCAAAGGGCAACAAGTCCAAAGCTGTTGTCCTGAGAGTCGTCCTCCCGCATGGCGGCAAGGCCCGCGCCAAAGGCCATGATAAACGGCACGGTGATTGGTCCGGTGGTGACGCCGCCGCTGTCAAAAGCCATGGGGATAAAATCTTTCGAAACATAAAACGCCAGCACAAAAATAATCGCATAGAAAATAAGCAGAAGGTGGGCAAGATTCAGGTGAAAAACGGTCCGCAGGACCGCAATGGCCAGAAAAAGCCCCACACCCAGAGCAATTGTCCAGATGAGAACGCTGTCAGGAATGGCGGGGACCTGATGGGCCAGCACCTGAAGGTCCGGTTCCGCCACGGTGATAATTACGCCCATGATAAAGCCCACCGCGAGTGCGGCTGAGATAGGCCTTCCGGGTTTTCCAAAGTGGCTGCCGATGCCCTGTCCTATGGGCATCATCGCCACGTCTGCGCCCAGCGCAAAAAATCCCATTCCCACAATCAGCATCACGGCTCCGGCAAGAAACAGCGTGATCGTTCCCACCGGAACAGGAATAATTGTGATTCCCAGCAGGAATACAATCACCGTGATTGGCAGAACAGACGACATGGATTCCTTAATTTTCGCTTTCAGATTTTCTTTCAATGATATCCTCCTTACTATGTATTTCAAGGACTCCTGAAAGCCCTAAAATAAATCCGCCCCTGCCTGCCGAAAATCAGCCCGCGCCTGAAAACGGGCGACGCCAAAAGTGTCACTGCACCCCATCTGTGCAGCCTGCGGCGCGCCTCACGGAAGCAAAAAAGCGAAATCATTTGTCAAAAGCCGTTCGCCAAAAGACGGCGAGCGGCTGACCCTATATACTTAGTTTACGGATTATATCGGATTTGTCAATACTGAACACCGGACCGCGCGCTTTTCGCGCTTTAGTGAGTGTGCCCAATTCTTCATAGCAATATCATGAAGCAAAACCGTGCACAAAACAGGAACACGCTTAAAAAAACCCCGGAAACCACTGCGGTTTCCGGGAGTTTTTTATAATTCCTGGGGTTTGCGTGCCTGCGAGCCCGCAAACCTTTGACCATTGTTGGGTGCAGAAAACAAGCAATAAAATTTTAACGAGATAAAAACATTGCCGCGAACAGAATTCTGTCCGCGGCGATGTGGTGACCCGGCGGGGATTCGAACCCCGGACCCACTGCTTAAAAGGCAGTTGCTCTGCCGACTGAGCTACCGGATCATGCGAAAAAATGGCTGGGACGGCTGGACTCGAACCAGCGGATGAGGGAGTCAAAGTCCCTTGCCTTACCACTTGGCTACGCCCCAAGATGGAAGCGAAAACGAAGAGAATCGGGGCAAGCCCGATCCCCTTCGCTCATTCTGGGGTGGGTGACGGGACTCGAACCCGCGACAGCCGGAACCACAATCCGGTGCTCTACCAATTGAACTACACCCACCACATATTGATAAATCCGCGCGGTCTTACTGATGATGAAACCATAGGGAACTGGTACGCCAGAAGGGATTCGAACCCCTGGCCTACTGCTTAGAAGGCAGTTGCTCTATCCACCTGAGCTACTGGCGCATGTTTTGGAGCAGGTGACGAGAATCGAACTCGCATCCCCAGCTTGGAAGGCTGGTGCCCTGACCATTGTGCTACACCTGCGCGAGCCCGCCATGGAAACGTCAGCTTAGGTATGATAGCATGAAATACAACTACTGTCAAGAAGAAAGACGGCAATTTTAAGTTTTTTTGCCGCTGGAGGAAAAAAGCTTTTTGTCTGGGGCAGGGGCTTGCAACTTTTCAAAAAGTGTGTCATAATAATCATTCAGAAAAACCCAAGACTGGTCGGTTGCGTTTGAAGTTTTTGGACGTGTCTGCACTTTCAAGCGGAATGAAATTTGGGATGCCATCGATACGATGATAGTAAGCCGCTCGAAACCGACGAGAGCAAATCCACGACCGAAATCCGGAAAAGCCCGTGTTTCCAAGGTTTCCGAGCCGCAGAACTCAGGAATCCACGGCTCTATTCTAACATGTTTCTAACGCCTGTGCCACCCTGAAAAACGGGGTAAAATTGAATATGGAGAGGTACCCAAGTGGTCGAAGGGTCCGCACTCGAAATGCGGTAGCCGGTTTGCGCCGGGCAAGAGTTCGAATCTCTTCCTCTCCGCCAAATAAAAGTCATGTATGAGGATTTGAACTTATACATGACTTTTTCTCTTATCTGTGCTAAAATCAAGAAAAATTCACATTATTTAGATTTTGTCATAGGAATAAAAATGATTGTTGGGTGGGGAGAAGATGATAACAGGATACTACTGTACAAATATTTTTTCTGAGCAAGCAAAAGAACTTATTGAGTTTTATAGCCAAATATTAGAAATACCTTTTATTAAAACCGATGATGACGACTCAAATGGGGTTTATCTTGGCTTTATAGAAAACGCACCTACTCTTTGTATATGGGATTGCAAAAAATGTAACGTACAGCCGACTGGACATCAATCCTTTGTATTTCAAACAAAAACTCTTGATTTAATAATGGAATGTTTGAAGAAAAAAGGGCTTTTACTGTCTGAAGCCATTCGATATGATTGGGGAACTTACGAGGTTCGCTTAAGCGATATTGACGGAAACGAGATAGTGATAGTTGAGTTTGCGTGATAAAAGGTTTCTGTTTATTGTTATAGTTCAAATCCTTATCCATAAATGCGACGATATCCGAAATTAACACGGCTCACAACGTCAGTCATGGAAGAACACACTTCCATGACTGATTTTTTATGTCTGGCGTTCCTGTTAAGGCATATCGCACTGTTTTTCCTCTGGTTTTACCTTGTCCAGCAGGTTTCCTATCACCGCTCCGGTGTCACGCTTGCTGGCAAAGTCCAGATGCGCGTAAATATCGGCAGTGGTGGAAAAGTTGCTATGTCCTAGCCAAAGCTGGATGCGCTTCATATCCACCCCCTCGGCTACCAGCAGGCTGGCACAGGTATGGCGCAAATCATGGAAACGGATGTGTGGTAAGCCATGCTTCTTGAGCAGATAGGAAAAGTGGGCACTCAGAAAAGCGGGACTTAGCAAATTCCCAAGACTATCCACGCAGACATACTCGAGATACTTTGCATTGTATCCCTTGCGGCACACTCTGCGGTGTTCCTCTTGGCGAGCCTTTGCCTCCAACAGAATGCGTTCTGGTGTCGGAAGCAGCGGAAGTGTCCGGCGGCTGGATTTGGTTTTCATCTCATCCATCAGCAGCAAGCCCTCCTGTCCTGCGGCGCTTCCATCAATGACCTTGTGTTCAATGGCAATGGTTTTTTTCTCGAAGTCGATGGAGGTCCAACGAACACCCAGAACCTCGCTACGCCGCAATCCATAGTAGGCAGCCAGAAGAATCGGAATATACAGAACATCATCGGTCACGGTCTGGAGCATCCGGTTCAACTCGTCCCTGGAGTAATAGCTGGGCTTGTACCTGTTTTTTCGGGAGGGCTTCTCTACCGCACGGTCTGCCGCATTGATCTGGATGTACTCCTTTCGGATGGCATAGTCAAGTGCCATCTTGAGCATAGCATGATACTTAACCACTGAATTTTCACAGCAACCGTCTTTGCGAATGGAGTTGTAGAAGTCGTCCAACTGATGATAATTAAGCTCTATCAGCAGTGTTTTTTGCGGGCCGAAACAGTCAGCGACCCTCCCTTCAATCATTTTCGAGTAATTATGATAAGTAGTTGGCTGGATGTGAGGCTTCCGGGTGGATAGCCACTCCTGGAGAAAATCGAGCAGGGTCATATCCACCGTTCTGGTGCAGGCTGGCTGGCCGCGCTTTGACGGAGGCAGTTGCGCGCTGTACCGCCGTATAAGCTCGTTCAATACCTCCTGCGCTTTCTTTTTGTTTCCTTTCACTGTGTACCCTGTGCTGACCCACTTGGGCCGTCGCTTGCCCGTGTGATCGTACAGGTTGAGAACAGCGTAGTATTTGCCGTTTTTCGGCTGTATGCTGCCGGTTATCATGGTGACGCCTCCTTGGTAAGGTGATGCTCTTTGCTGCCGACAATTACAGCTTATCAGGAGTTTTCCTTTTGTGCCAATGTGTCAGCTTCATTGTTTTGCAGTAGGAAATCAATCACGTAAACCTTGGGAATTTTATATGATTTTCCGACCTTCCGGCCTTTGATCTGCCCGGAAGTGATAAGGGTATAGGCGTGATGACGACTGATACTCAGCATCTTTTGAAGAGTATGTACGTCAATTACATCCGGGTACTGCCGGAACAGGTGCTTATAGGCATTTCGTTTGCAATTAATACGAATCCCCCTTTCGATCAAAACGATTTGTTAAGCCTTCTGGTTAAATAATCGCTCAGCTTCCGGGCCATTTCCTGTGCCGCTTTCGTTGCGCCACGTATACTCGTTTCCTCGGGCCACACGCTATGCATGGTTTAATTGAGAGGCACGCTCATCCAAGTGGATATCTTGGCGCACTTTCTCTCAAACCCGTATAACTCCTGGAGCTGGCTATGAATTTGTCAAGGTGCAGTTCAACCACTTTATTGTGGTCTTACATAGTAAACATGGGCAAACGATGCCGATTTCCCCAAAAATTCAAAATATTTTTACTTTTAGATGTGGTATAATAAAAAGCCTTTGTTTTATACCTACGCTTAATGAAACGAAGTATCAGGATGTATCGCCTGGTTTGGAATGAAAAACATCTTAGGGCGGCGGGAAAATCCCGCCGCCCTAAGTGCAAAGCCCTAATCTATCCCTAACTGGATTAAAAATTGCGGCATTGCCGCAAAGCCGTAGAAATGTTATGATGAAATAATAAAAACACAAAATAAACATCCAATTTCGCAACCATATATTTCGTAAAGGCAGGTGCAATAGATGATTACCACCAGACCAATGGCAGCGGGAGACCTTGCGCTATTCAAAAAATGGCTGTACGTACCTCATGTTGCAAAATGGTATCATGACCCGCTTGATTGGATTGCAGAGATTGAGCAGCAGGATGATACATTCCATTGGATACACCATTACATAGTGGAACACGATAACCGGCCAATCGGATTCTGCCAATATTACGCCTGTGCCGATAGCGATGAGCTGTGGGCAGGCTATACGGCTATGGGTGGCTCCTACAGCATCGATTATATGATTGGCGAGACTGATTGTGTGGGCAAAGGCTTCGGAAAGAAAATTGTGCTTACGCTGATTGAGAAAGTAAAAACACACAGCGACGCAAAGCGAATTGTTGTGCAGCCCGAGATGGAGAACAAGGCCTCCTGTGGTGTGCTTCGCTCCTGCGGCTTTGTCTATGACACCGAAAATGACATCTATCTGCTCACGTTGTAAGTAGAAACGTCTCTTTCCCAGTGGGAAATTTAGTTTACAGGAGCGATTGTCATGGGAAAACGAACCGAACGTTCTAAAAAGACATATAACCAGATGGCGGCGGGGTACGATACCTCCCTTGAGGGCTATTATACTAAACCCCATAAAGCAGAGCTAATCAAGCAAGTCTCCATCCGTGACGGTGACAGCGTTCTGGATGTGGCCTGCGGCAACGGAACGCTCTTGGGGACGCTTTCTAAGAAAGCAAGCATTCATGGATTCGGCGTGGATTTGTCTGAAAAGATGATTGCGGCCGCCAGAGAGCGTTATCCCGACTGCACCTTTACGGTAAGCGCGTGTGTCCCCCTTCCCTTTGAAAACGAAAGCATGGATGTCATCACGGTATCCTGCGCCTTCCATCATTTTGAAGACCCACATGCCTTTGCGAGTGAATGTATGCGGGTGTTGAAGAAGAACGGGATGATCTACATGGCTGAACCGTTTTTTACCCCTGTAATACGGTGGCTCGCCAACACGGTGGTGTTTCCTTTTTCCAAGTCCGGCGATGTCAAGGTTTACAGCGAGAGGGAACTTCGCGGGATATTTGAGACGGCGGGGTTTCGTGATATAAGGACATACACAAAAGGAACCGTGCTATTCTTCTCGGCAAAAAAATAATGCAAATTGCACTGGAGGGCTGTTGATGAACGAACTATTGAAATTCTCTAACCGGGCGGAATTTCGGACATGGCTGACAGAACATTGTCTCACCAGTGGCGGCGTGTGGCTGCTCTTTGGCAAGGCAGGCGGCCCCAAAACGATTACGGCTAACGACGCCCTTGAGGAGGCCCTTTGCTTCGGCTGGATTGACGGACAGATGCAGAGCCTTGATGATACGACTTATAGAAAATATTTCTCCCAGCGGCGGGAGAACAGCAAGTGGTCGGAGAAAAACAAGGCGCTGGCCGAAAAGCTGGAGCAGCAGGGTATCATGACCGACCATGGCAGAGAGAAAATAGCCGAAGCCAAGCGAAACGGCCAGTGGAATGCCGCCAAGACACCGGCTGTAACAGACGAGCAGATCGACGCCGTAGCCGAGCTGCTGCGGGCATATGAGACCGCTTACACCCATTTTCAAGCCATGCCGCCGTCAGTGAAGAAAACCTATACGCGGGCCTATCTGGATGCGAAAACAGAAGCTGGACGGGAAAAACGGCTGGCGTGGATGGTGGACCGGCTCAATCACAACTTAAAGCCTATGTAAGCGGTGGATACATATCCTGTCATCACGTCGCACGGAAAATCAAGAACGCTGGTCACCGGACTGGTATAATCATCACATACGGAAGGAGGTTTGAAAATGGATTGGATTACGGGAATACAGCGTTCCCTTGATTACACAGAGGCGCATTTGACCGAGAAAATCGACTATGAGGCGGTGGCGAAGCAGGCCTATTCGTCAGCTTTTCACTTTCAGCGAATGTTCAGTATGCTCTGCGGATTTTCTCTTGGCGATTATATCCGCATGCGCCGCTTGACTCTGGCTGCTGAAGATTTACTCAGCACCGGCGATAAGATCATAGATATCGCGCTCAAGTACGGTTACGATACCCCCGAGAGCTTCTCCCGCGCTTTCCAGCGATTTCACGGCATTACCCCGACCGAGGCGCGCCGCGGCGGAACGATCAAATCTTTTTTCAGGCTGTCCGTAAAATTGATTTTATCGGGAGGCAGTACCATGGATTACAGGATTGAAAAGAAAGACGCATTCCAAATCATTTGCAAGAAACAGCAGGTCACCAAGCCCCAAGGCGACACCGCCACAGAGGAAATTTCGGCATTCTGGAACGAGTGCACCAAGGACGGCACCATCGAGAACATTTGCAAGTATGGTCGCTTTGACAATCTGGGCGGCGTGCTGGGCATCTGCTTCTCAAAGGAACTGGCGGACTCCGGCTTTCCCTACGGCATCGGTGCGGAGTACAATGGTGCGCCCCTTCATGGAGAAGCGCTGGAGATTATGGAAATCCCCGCATACACCTATGCGGTATTCCAGTGCAAAGGTCCGATGCCCGAGGCATTCAAGACCACCTATCAGCGCATTGTCACCGAGTTCTTTCCCCAGAGCAACTACGAATACGGCAATGGCGTGGAGCTGGAGGTCTACCCCTCTGCCGAGGTGTCCAACCCGGATTACACTTGCGAAATCTGGATTGCGGTGAACGAGAAAAAGTAAGAAAGCATAAGCGTATGGGCTGGGCAGTTAACAACTGCCCAGCCCATATCCGTTTCTAACCGATGCCCCGACTGCTGTTCTATTTTCTCTTTGGCGTTTTGTTTTCCATCTCCTGATAAACAGCGCAATCGGAAAGATGGTCATTCACCATGCCGGTAGCTTGCATAAACGCATATAGAATGGTTGAGCCGACAAACTTAAATCCCATTTTCTTTAGATCCTTACTGATTTGAACCGATAGGGGGGTGCCGGCACATCCTCAATGCGTTCCCACCGTGTCCTATGCCTCGCCTACTTATAGCAGACACATAACCACAGGTTTTAGAAGGTAGCTATTGAAAAAAGTGAATAGCAATGGTTTGTTATTGGTTGCTCTGCGTCTTGTTAATACATTTCCCCAACTGATGGCGATGCGGAATACCGCACTTATTTTATTGTGAACTTTATCCTGGAGTATATTTCCGGTTTCTGATCTACTAATCGGACGGAGAGCGCGCAGTAGGTCATGCCCTTATTTACACAATCTAAAAACGCCTGATAGAAGTCTCCAATCTGTTTATTAATAGAGATTTCCTTAACCGTCGGATTTAATGAAACCAATATGTAGCAAGCCTTATAGCCTTCATCGAGCAGTTGGGATATTTCCTTGAGCTGTTTCAAGGCTCTTTCTGAATATATTGTTGGAAAGCATGCGCTTCGGCTAAAAGCTAAGGTGCTTTTTATCTCTATTAGCGTATTAGTATCATGAATGAAGAGGTCTGCCTTATACTGCCCAATTTTGTATTCATGGGAAATATACTTGCGCTTTCCCAGAAAAGAAAAATAGCGGCGGTGTAATTGAGATTCAATAACCTTATTTGCCTGCCCCAGATTCAAAAGAATATAGCCTTGCCTACATTTCACTGCATAAACAGCATACGGTGTTCTTGCATTGGGCGTTGTGATGGGTTTCAGCCAGACTGTTTGACCTGTCAAATCAATAAAATTGCTCAGGCGGCATGAGGACGGAATATAGCATATAATTTCGGTACCGTCTATCTGCACACTGCATAAAAAACGATTTTTAATTTCAGTTTGGAAAGTTCCGTATACAAAATCCGATTCTTTCTCTTTGGTCACAAGCGTATTCACTACCTTTACTTAAATCCTACCGTGGATAATACCATCAACTATCTTATCCAATTCCTCAATTTCAATCAAATAACCCTGCGCACGTTCAACAACATCGCCGTTCCGATATATCATATCACCATGCTTCTGAAGATACTGTGCATCTGGCTCCTCGATAATCATCCTGGAGGAGATGCCATCGTTCACGCGCAATGCCACACGACCATTTAACTGAGCTTTTGTGGTTGACGGTACAAGTTTCGCCTCCGGCCTCTGCGTACAAATGACCAGATGTATACCACGACTTCTTCCAGCCTGTGCAATACGTTGAACCGGCTTATAAAATGCATTCTTTTCCTTTGTTGTTTCCAACTGGTCAGCCAAGTCAGCAAACTCATCTATTACTACAACGATTGGCGCAAGCTGTTCTGTTGCTTTTTTATTGTACTCAACGATGTTTGCAACTCTTTCCTGAGCCAGCAAACGGCCGCGTCGCTCTGACTCTTCAAAAATCACTTCCTTTATCACCTTGGTTGCTTCTGCAGCATCGGAAATAATTTTACCTGAGTATAAATGGGGGAGTCCCTCAAAATGTATAAAGTCCTCAAGTTTTGAAGATGACAGTATCAATTGCATATCATTCTTCTTGGGATGTGTCATGAGCATAGATGCCAGCATCGTAAACAGGAATACTGACTTACCGGAGCCTGTACTTCCGCCGACAAGCATGTGGGGCATTTGGCTTAAATCCTCAATAAGGTCTCGTCCATTCGGAGTTCGTCCAAGTGGAAAGTAGAGTTGTTCAGGTGAAGTAACTGCTGGGATTGCTGGAATGACATCTTTAAATAAAACCTTTTCTCGCTGGAGTCTCGGAACATCAAGAAGAAGATCATCAGAATTAGGAACCTGTTGAATAATCACACCAGTTCTTTTCATTTCACGGCCTATATCTTCAAGATGGCCAGACAAGCCCTGAAGAGCCTGCCCACGGCCTAACTTGAATTTGAGCCTTATTACACTTGGACCAACAACGGCATCTTTGGCGTCACACTCTCGCAGGTTTACATGGTAATCGCCACAAGAACGTTTGAAGTCTTTAACTAACTGACCGATTTCTTCTGCTGGTACTCCTCTTGGCTGCTGCTTATCGGCAGTGAGCAGGCTTGAATCAGAGGAGCCATCTATCACCGGTTTGGTAGAAGTTTCTGCCCCACTTGAATTGTCGCCATTTGATGGTGATGAGGCAATCTCGGTATCAATTGGCGAATCCGTATCAATAATAGCCTCTTCGCCGTCAATAGGAGAACCGCCATCCTCGTCAAAATCGGGAATCCATGTTTCCTTAAGCACAGTACCATCGCCGAGAATCTCTTGCTGTATCTCTTTTGCACTCAGTAATCTGTATTCAATTGGGCAGTCATCAAACTCAGGGTTCACGCACTGAATAACCTTGCCTCCAGTCACTTCACCCAATTTAATGTGCATCAGCAAACCTGATATTTGGATATTAATATTACCACTACTGCCATTTCCAAAGGCCTTCTTCAGTATTACGCACCATTTTTTCTGCCATTTTGAATCATGCATATTTCTAAAACACTCAGATACGATCTGATACTTAAGAACCTCTCTTCGTGCAGATATAAACATATCTGTACAATTTTCCTCAACGGCAAATATTTCCCTTAGCATCCCAACAATAGCCGCTATTTGTCCAGCAGCATGACCCGTAATCAGTTGACGGCCATCATCACCCTTTGTTATGCTTGCATCCGGAGAATCATCCCTAGTCTTCACCTCTATCGGCTGGATCAAAAGCGTATTTGTGCTCTCGATATATTTAAGGCCAACGAGGTCTGCTCTTTCATTACCAAAACGACTATCCTGTAGCCACAGACGGGCTTTATCGTCATCTAATGATGCGACAAGAGAATCTTGATTATTTCTGGTATACCATGCTGCCGCAAAAAGGGTGCCAATTAAGCCCTTCTTTTTGTTGTCGATAGCCTGAGCATCAGCACCAAACTTAGGGATACTAATCAATCCATTTGATGCAATATGTCCAAAGCTCTTAAGTATGTTGATGAGAGTTTCGGACTTCGGATATAGGTTATATGCCCTTAGCATTGTTAAGTATTGGGTAATGATTCTCGAATCACAGGAAGCCCAAACATTAACCATTCGACGGTCATATTGCATTTCGCCTATTGGGATGGCTCCAGTAGGGTCATAGTTGTTAGTATCTCTATCAGCAGCAACAAGCCATTGTACCAGTCTCTCCTGAACGGTTGATACGACCGCTGTCATATCCGCGCTACCATTATATGTTGTTCGAGGATTCATATTGTTGCTGATTACATCTGCTGATTTCATTAATTTATGATAATCGCCAATTAGGCCAGAGTCCATCTCTGATGACGGGAAAATGCTTCCTCTGTGCTGAATCTCATCGAAGTCATAGTCATAGGTTACAACAAGAGGATTAATATACAAATTTTTATTATTCGGACCAAATTCAATGGCATATGCAGATTGGTCAAAGTAGAAAGCAACATGAACCGGCTTCTCAGCAAGTGCGACTTTAACCTCATTAGCAGATTCAACATTTTGAATGCTTATTGCGATCTTATTCTTACGTATGAACTCTCCAATTTCATAATCCTTGCCGGAATAATCGAGCTTAGAAAGTTCTGTGTTTCCATTTTGCTTCCGAGTTAGGTAAACATCGTATACAACTCTTTCGCACCCATTTTTGTCCATGAAGGATTTAATAGCACGGATATTTGCAATAAGATTTGGTGCATCCACGGAGCAAATTCGAATTTCATTCTTTGTGTAAGGCGCAAACCCAATCCATCGTGTAAGAATTTCTCCGATTGACTGTGTACCGTCATCGCCAAGATACCGATTGGTTTTATTTTCAAAGGTTGGCAGCATTTCGATGTTGCCAGAACATGGCAAGACCTTGTCATCCGATGTCTCCGTGACGATGCTATTGGCTATAACAAAACTCAAAATTTGGGGCAGTTGATTTAAGACTGTGGTTAGCGCAGATGCATCATCCTCACTCAATTGAGATTTTTTCGAGGGTAGGGTCTTAAAAATCTCATAATACCTCCATAGATAGATTGGGTGCAAAGGCAATAGAATTGCTTTCCATTCTTTTGGCGTTTTTACATACAATACATCAAGCAATAACAAGGCTTTTGCTATAAAGCTTGTGCTGCTCGGACTCATGTCCCGCATGGTAGGCTCATTGACACGGAAAGCATGATATAGCTTTGCCCATGCCTCAATATATCCGATTAGTGTTTGACGTGCCATTTCGTCAACGCCAAAACTCAAAACCGGATAATACATAATCATATCAAGGTTTTCAAGTAACTTGCTACGATAAGATAACAATTCTTCGATTATCGGAATAAAGAGTTCTACCGTTTCGATACCCTTGGTCTTAAATTTGACATCAAATTGGGTAATGAAGTCAAACAGAGATTGACTCCCGTCAATACCGCCGTGAAACGAAACCATGGAATCAGCGTTCTCTGGATTGAAGGGAAGATAGTTCTTAATATCAGCTGAGATTGCATCCTTGAGAACAGTTTCCTCGGTTTCTATAAGCCCACCCCAGGAGGTTCCATTGCAAACTGTGCCAACGAGCTTTCGCAAGTCTGATTGATGACTTTCAAGAACAATTGCCCTATCATCAAATACACCGCCGATCGTAGGAATACTATCATTGTTTTCCTCAGTTTCCGAGTCGAAGTGCTTTTTCAATTCTGTGAGTAGTTCCTTAATTGCTGCTATATCCTCGTCGTCGCCATTTACAATTGCCCCAGAGATTAGTTGCCCCAGTTCCTTTGAACGAATAGGTGCGGCCTCAGTTGTTACATCAGCAGTATCATCCTCGTTTTCATTTGCGTTCTTTGGTGGGCTCTTCTTTTTCTTGGTTTCGTTAGCCTTAGAGGCAGAAAAAAGTTCCTGTATTGTAGAAAGATCCAACTTTTGTAGCGTTTCTCGTTTTCCGTATTTATACAGGTTTTGCAATGTGTTATATGCGGACTGCAACCGCTCTCTGTCTATTCCCTTTGTCCTGGATAAAGAACGGCTCAGCTTTTTTCGAGAATCCTCGCTTAACTGCCCGATCGCAAAAATAAGCTCACGATTTCGCGTTAATCTTTCGTCTGGTTTATGCTTTGTACTAAGGATGTTTGCATCACACAGTAGGTTCAATCTCCACATGTTATTTGGAATCGCTTCTGCTGCATTATCTGCTGACCGTACGGCCTGAACAAATTCCAGAATTGCATCAAAGGAATAATAATCAGAGGTTTGCTGTAACGCCCTCCAAAAATTTTGCGTGGGGGCATTACTTTCATTGACAATCTGAAGTTCAAGCAGGTATTTGGAAACATCTCTTAAGGATAAATTCTCAAATTCAGCTAATGAGTGAAGTTTGTCTGTATCTGTCTTAACAAACACGATGATATTTCCAGAATACTCAGGAAAACTTCTCCAAAGGACAGCCTTCTCGACATGGGGAGTCAAGGTAAATGTAGCTTCATTTACCTCATCCGCAACGCCATATCCCACGGCTGCTATATAAATATGGGCATTTCTTTTACTTGCAAGTTCCGTGGCGATTGTTTCAGGCCTGATTCCACTAATACCTTTGATAAGAATACCAACCTTCGTCTCAGTAAGCTTCTGCGATAATAGGCCTATGACAAGTTCTTGCTTATCAACCATTACTCCGTACCCCCTAACCGAATCTGCAAAATACCGTCAGCCATAACCTCGGCAAAGTCCATGGCTTCTAACCGTGCCGCAAAGGAAGTAAAGTTATGTTCGAGTGAATCCTCATCAATCTGCAGAAGTATGCCGCTATTTTGAAGATGATCAAGTTCGAAGGAACTACCCCCAACAATGATACCAAAGCGCTCCCACAGATAATTTCTTATTTCGTTTCCGCTAAGAATTTCCTTCGGGCTAACTGTGCTGCGAAGTATCATTTCCAATATGTCCTGCGATAAAACAAAACGTTTATTGGGATGCATTTTATCAGGTGGATACAACACACCTGCAGATGTACCAAGAATCTTCAAGCAGTTGACCGGGTGAGAGGAGGCCTCAAGAGCAAGCATATCATACATGGTTTCACCAAACACAAGTCTTGCATCATCATCGCTCTTACACGCACTCGCCCGCTCTTTTGCCATTGACCAGAGAGTATCAAGTTCGGCAGATGCTTCTTTCACACCTTCCTTTTCGTGATAGATAGGCGTATTGGAAGCTATCAGATCGGCTTTGCTATAATCCTTTTCCTTTAGCTTTTGAGCATATCCCCATGCATAAAAGCGGTTGATGGATTTGTGCATCTGAGTATAGGCCATCTCTGATGCCCGTGCAATGCTACTCTGGCCTGGCGCCATTCCGGAGAAGTCCAGCAATATTGGCCTGATGCGCTCTCCACAATAGAATGCCTCAAGCATGGCCATATACCGAATTAGCTGAAAAATACAATAGAAATTGAACAATCTTAATTGTGTAAGTGGATTTGGATGATTTTTTAGGTTATCCATTAAGCATTGTCCACTTTCCTTTAGCCCGTCCACATACCAGAGGACGGATTTATTCATGCTATGAAAAGCAGGCAAATCCTCGTGCCTGCTTTTTTCAAACATTTGCATAGAATCTTCAAAAACAGGCTCAAATAAAAGAGAAATTGAGTCGTCGGCTTTATCAAGCAGAGCCTTTATATAGTCTGCCAACTTCGGACAATAGGAACGGATCAGGCCACCTATAAACTCCCCCGTATCCTCATAGATTGATGTCCTTGTCAAAAAATACTTAGAGCCTGCCGTAAAGGAAATCATGTCATCCTTTAGGCCCTTGACGACATAAACTCCCTTATCCGCAGAGAGCAGTCTCTGCATTACATTTCTCATGGACTCAATGGAGCCTTCGCTAATTCCATCCTCAATGATCTCATTTTCAGAAAGCATGGAATAAATGGCCTCGAGTTCACTACCAACAGGGACAATTCCTTTAGCGTCAGATACCAACGCAAGACGCTTAATATTCATGGTTGTATTGAAGCCGCCATAAATACATCTTTGAGCTCCGCTTGCAACATGGACTGGCTTAATTGAACCTCCGTTGGGTGTGAATCCAACATAGGTGCTATCAACTTCTTTTCTGAATGAATGAAGATAAATTCGCTCGGCCATGTTATACCTCCTTTGTTCGCTCGCCATCAATAAAGGAGTATTTATTTTCCTCCCTGTCAATAGCAACAGAAATTTTCTTTTTGTTTTGTACATCCAGTAGAGAAACTGTTACCATATCATTATCATCCACATCATCAACGGATTGCATCTGCTCAACAAATCTCCAAACCTTTTTTACAAGGTCGGACTCCATAAACAAGACAGGTACTCCCCTCTCGGCTTCTGTCAAAAGCATGTACATAGCAAAATCAATTTTCAGAAATATATGTGCTGCATCCTTTTTTTCTAAGCGGACATAGCTTGATGTCATATCAATACCGTTCTGCATACTCTTTAGGAGTGCTGGTCTACCAATCTTCAAGCCGCTTTTCTTAATTGTACCCGTAGAAATCAAGACTTTTCTTGGCTCGTTATCATAACGGTGTCCAGTCCAAACTTGCAGTTCTGAATTGGAAGCTTTTACAGCCCCAAAGAAGGTATTTAATTTGCGAATCAATTCCTTGATGGTCTTTCCACTATCCTGGTTCAAGAACTCTTGGAAGTGAGTGACATCATCATCCATGATTTTAAGCAGTCCATCACCGTGCTTGTTGAAAAAAAAGAATTGTCTCTTCCTAAGTTTGAAGAGCTCATAGTTGTCATAAGCAATTGCCTCAGCGGGAACCTCATATCCAGCTATCCAACTATCTGCCGGAACATCATTTAGAAGTATTTTTTCATCCCATATTGGGTGTGAAATTCCTACGGGATCAATCGCATTTCTGATAACATCAAAGATATCACCCTTACCAGAAAAAACGAGGTTGACCAAATCATATTGATTGCTTCCTGTTGTGCGACTGATGCTCGCACAGCTTCGATTTCCAAAAATCAAATAAGAAATGAAGCTCTGAAGTTCTCGAACCGTAGCATGGTAGCCCTGCATTGATACTCTTTGCAAGATCACATAAAGACGCTCTTGGAACAGTGCATTCTTTAGCAGCATACAGTTCTTATGCACATCACAGCTTTCATTAAGCGGACATGTGACGCATTCCTTGTAATGCTTATCATCAGTCAGTCTATTGATAGCCTGCTGCAGAATCTCGGCAGTAAGTACCTCGCGCTTGCTCAAGTCATAAACGACAACATCATTGCAACCAGAATTTTCATCGTGGAAGACCACAGAATGGCTCATCTGATAATAAGCATCCTTGATAGGTTGAAACTGAGGATATTCTTGGTGTGCGGAATACAAAATGGCCGCATTAATGGCAATCAAAAATGGTGTATTGCGTTCTCTTGCTCCACTCCATTTCATATATATTTCTTTATTTGAAAGTGTGCTGGCATCAAGTTCTATCACAATAGGTGTTTTTAAGTCTTCCAGTTTGTCCTTAAGCAAGCGAATAATATGCGTTTTTCCATCGCCTGGATTACCAGTAAGAACGATGTCCTTGCCTGATAACGCCGCCTGCATAATGGCATGGTCCAATTTCGTTTCCAGATGAATCACAGACAGAAGCTCAGGCGAAATATGATCTGCATATGCACTAGAACCTCTATAAAAGTCTCGCACAAATTGAAGACCAGTTTTTGTTTCGTCATTAGTCGGCATATGTGGCACCTCCTTGAGTTTAGAAAAGCTCCATTCTTTATCAGAATCTATTTGATTACTTACAAGAAAGCTTTGCTTATCAAATTCACGGATTCTTTGATATATTGGCTCAAAATGCAGTCTACTTGTCAACCAGCGAGTTCTCCAATAATCAACTATTTTCTGAGTTCCAGTGACATAATCAGCCATATCCATATAATAATTTGGAGTTGCATCCTTGCCCAAAAGATAGTCAAAGGTATTCTTCGCTAAGCATACACCATAAACGATTCTCGACATAGCATGTTTTGAGAAGTCCTTAGAATCCTCATTTGTTGATTCCAAAAGCTCACGAATCGACATTGTCAACAAGCGCATTTTAGGGCTCGCACCCTCTCCGAAAACATGATTAATGCGGTTAAAGCCATCACTTGTTGCTTCTGTAAGGCTCATCGTAGTAGCCTTGCTTATATGCATAGTGCCAAAGCCAATAGTCATTCCTAGTTTATTCCATACTATATCAAAATCGGAATCCAATACTTTACCTGGTATTTTCAAACGGTTGTATTGGCTGGAGCCAACATAATATAGTGAGGTTGTACCAACATATACAAGGTCTGCCGGTCTGGAAACTGGCGCGCCTTTTAAGCGGCTTGCGATTTCACTCGCTTTGTCAGCATATCGCTCCTTATAATCGTGGACAACCTGTGGAGATGTCGCTAAAAGTGCTACAAGCTTTCCGCCAAGGATTTCATTATATGGAGGTATTGCTCCACATACGTTTAATTCCATCAAACTTGATCCAATGTGCTTCGTTTTCTGAGCTACCAAAGCACTCCTGATCGCAGAGTTACCTGCCTCACTCTTACAAAAATCAATCCAGATTTCATTAAAATTCTCAGCAACACATATGTACCGAATTGCTTTTTTTGCACTGAGCAAGCGAGCAAGCTGCTCAGCGCGTTTCCTGCGATATAACGCTTTTTCGGCGTCCATGGAAATGCTTCCGAGTTCACTTTTTTCGATATCCTCGACATCATTATCCACTTCGTTTCGCAGGAGTTGCTGACGGCTTTGTTCTGCGCTTGAAGCCTCATCAAAGAGGAATTGGATATCTTCATCAGTTGGATTTTCTACTACTGCATCTGTGCAGAGCTCAGTGTAATCGATTCCTGAGATTCCATTTTCTAAATATACAAGTAGTCGGTTTAACTCATGCAAAGCGGCTGCATTATCTAAACCAATGATTTTATCTATAAACGCCCTTTGATTCCATCCGATGTAGTCATCCCTGCAGGTGATCTGGACGGCGCAGTTTTCTAACGAAGCAATCCCCATAACTGCGTGCATTGGATGTGCAGCATCACGAATTAAATACTGCATCGTCCTTCCTGGTGTTGTTTCAGCCGGTGTAGACCATGTTAGACGAAAGTAGCGCCAAATCTCTGATATTTTTAAGCCTGTAAATTCATCTCTGTCATTTTCTTTAACAAGTTGCAAGTATGGCTGCACTGCATCATTTATGTTAATCTCACCTTGATGAGCCCTCTCCATACGAACGGACAATTCGTCACCATCTGCAATTAACGCAGAAATGCTTGTCTTGCTACTTCCTGGGCTTTCCATTCTAACTATAAAATCAGTATAACTAATGAGTCTTTCGTGTCTACTTTCGCTCATCCAGCTACGAAGAAGGGCCTTGACCTCCGGTGATGTAGTGTCATGTATATCAGCACCTCCTAAACTGGGTAAGCTCATATAAAGAACTCCGTCTCTGTAGCATGCCTTCCACGATGCACGAATAAGATCTCTAAATAGGAACCATACTGCTCGGTATATTTTCCTTTGTTCAAGATTATATGGGCATTCATTTTCAACCCAGTTTATCTCCCTCTCGGATATAGCCGCGATGGCCAGGGTTGGTGTGACTTCAGTAATTTCGGACGCAGCACTGTAAAATCTAATTCTAAATTCTCCTTCTAGCTTCGGCCTAAAAGGAATTTCTCTGTTAATCATTTTACCGCCGCCTCCTTGTCACTGCTTTTTCTTGATAAGAAATGCACGATTTCTTGAAAGCGGCGCTCATTTGCTTCTCTCCCGCTAATAAATATCTCATTCTATCATTAATTCTCTCGTTCTTATTCATTTTGGTAGTGGTATCGTATTCCTCGCTTGAGTGATTATTTTTGTTGGTCTCCCTCGTTCGATGCAGATTTTTTTATTTTTCGCATATCCTCCGGTTTCTCTGCATCCTTTGGAATTGCCCAGGCCTTGCCGAACTTAGTTAGGCCCGGAATCCGTTTCTGACTGCACAGCACCTGCACGCGGCGGGGAGTGATACTCCATTTTTTTGCGGCTTCGGCGATTGAGATATAATCCATAACTTCACACCTCATGTCGGATTAAAAAAATGGCCCTACTTTCGTAGGGCATATACAATGGGGCGTAGTAGCTGGCTGTCACCCGATTTGGAAGGTCCTCGTAGCTTTGCGTCGCCCTCTTTCGAAAGCTTTAACAATTATTCGACACTTTTATATTATATGCTGATTGGCGAATAAACGCAAGGCATATTTACACGGCACACATCGCTCAGGAAATCAATAATATACTGATTTTCCCCAGACACGGGAACTATGGTGCTGAGCGCCGCATTCAACGATCAATCTCAGTTACGCCATAAAGCTGAATCGCACTGCATAATTTCCCGTTCCTCACGTTCATCGATATATCAAATGATTTGAGCAGGTTTGATGCCGTCCTTATAAAGATACCACCTAGGTTGTCGTAATGGATTGCACTGTTATAAAACCAGCGGGAAACTTTCTAGTCTGTGTCCATGATATTCGATATTGTGCAAGATCAACCGGCTCATCGCCGGTACGATAGATTTCAACCATGGCTTGTTTTACACTTCCATGGGAATTCGTTTTTCGATTAGGGTATATTTTCTTGCTGGCTGGCGTACTTCCTCATTACCCGCATTCGATTCCATTTCTTATATAACTTTTGACTGGAAGCGTGACTTAAAAATCATCAGGAAGATGCTCATAATTATACTTCGACTCGTCAAACTTGATTCCCAGCGTTAATTTGATCAAATCACAGACCATCTCCCAATTACAACGCATATCTGCCTCGATGGGCTCAGGTATAACCAGCAGTACTTTTCAATATTATTCTTGTGCTAAAGACTTTCCCAGTTCTTCCAGTTGCTTTCTGCCCGTTGTCAGCTTTTTTTGCATTCAGTTCTCATCCCTGTACCCACGGAGAGTCTCCGCAGTTTGCTGTTTCAGCGCTCTGCCGGACAAATATTTCGGCTTCGCAATATCAGGGTCAGATCAGCCAGTACCCGCTTTTTGTCGGTACTCCATAAGGGTGCAATGAGGTCTCGCTTTGCGCCATCGCCGGTGAGCCGGTGGATGATAACGTTTTCCGGTAGAAGTTCCAGCACGTCGGCCACTAGTTTGTAGTATTCTTCCGGCTTCAGTGTCGGAAACTCGCCGCAGCGATAGTTGTCCGCCAACGCTGTGCCTTCCAATACGTGAAGCAGTTGCAATTTGATCCCGTCCGTGCGCTCTGCCACGTAGCGGACAGTTTGCAGCATATCTTTTCGGCGCTCTCCCGGCAGGCCAAAAATGACGTGGGTATCATCAGACCGCAGGTTCAGACTCTGTCACTCCTTCCAGTTTTTCTTTGTTTTAAGTCTGCTTTTTAATGAGCAATCTCAAATCGATTAGCTTGTTGTCCTGTTATCTTCAAAAAGTAGTTTCAATCAAATTTTGCATGTAGTCAATTAAAAGTAGTCGGTCTTCTTCCTGTATTGATGTATACGGGTCATATTGAGAAAAATCCGAATTATGCAAAGCAGCAATGGCAAAGCTGTCTGCAAATAGCTCCGCTTTTATAGTATCAGATTCATGGACTGCCTTAGGAAATATTCGCTCTAAAACGTTTAAAAATGAATCCGGTGGTGTCATAATTTGTTTGGTTGCTCTTGTATGGAGAGCATGCCCCAACTCATGGAGAAAAATGAATTCCTGCGAAAAATCAATATTATGCCTTAGATATGGTATAAAAATTCTATCCGAGAGGTTAATGCTTTCTGGCGAATTCCCCGCTAAAATAGCAACATAATATGCACCAAATTCAGTATGAGAATGATCAATGAGCAGTATTTCTAATGGAGTTTCTTCCAATACCTTTTGCTGAAAATGAAATTTATCATTGACATAGGCTATCAGGGATTGAATCATTTCTATTGAGATTCTCGACTTTTGTGGAGACAACATGCTCGCATGGATTATATGGATAATATCTTGAAGGCATTTTTTATTATCCTTATAGGTTTTTTGAAATATCCAATAAGTCATTAAATAAGGAATGGAGGCATCCTTACCTTCAAGAATAGAAAACGGCTGAGGTTGCCTCGTACAGCCAAAGTATAGATTACCATAGATTTCTCTCAGCACCTTGTTTTTGTTGCGAACACTATCTATAGCCGATAAAAGCTGTTCTATACTACCGGCCAATTCAAATAAATCGTTGCTGTTATATAATTTATCAATAGCCTTTTGCAGCATGGCAATTCACCTCCTTTAGTTTATATTGCGTGCTAAGATAATTGGGAAGATAAAGTTAATCGGATAGAACATACTCCTCCTAAGAGTATGTTTTTACGTTCGATTCCTCTTTGAAAACGCCAATCAAAAACTTAGCTGCTAACGCCTTGCTAAAGGTGTTAGCAGCATTTTTATGCATAAAATGCTTTTTCCATTTGCAATGCCATCTCCCTTCTCTGTTCGTCTTGAATCCGAGCGTAAACATTAAGTACCATGTCCGGCTTTACATGCCCGTTATCACCTTGGACAGATTTGAGATCACCTCCACTGATTAATAATTTGTACGTTGTACTGGAATGACGCAAACTATGAAACACCACTTTGGGGAAATTATGCTCTATAAGTAACTTGTCAAAATGCTTGTTAACCCATTCCGTCTGGAGCGGAAGTCCTTTGCCTTCTGTAAATATCAGATTATAAGGTTTAGAAAGTATTTTGTCTTCCTGCTCTTTTTTCCAACACAACAACATCCGCAATAGGGATTCCGGCAAAAAAACTTTTCTAATAGAGGCCGGTGTTTTAGGTATTTTAAAAACAAGCCTTGTGTTGCATTTTGAACTTTGAGTCGGAAAACATGAATCACTTTTTGAGATGCTACCGAATTAATAGACTTTACTGAAACCCTGATCAATTCTTTTCTTACATTGACAAAACCTCCTTCAAAATCAATATCGTCCCAACACAAAGCCAAAATTTCACCTTTGCGAAGTGAGCCCACAAAAGCAAGCTGTATTGCAATTGACAGCATCGTATTTTGGTTCGTTGCAATACTAACTATTTGCTTGATTTGAGCCATACTAAGAATATTTCTTGTGGCACTAATATGTTTTGGGATAGTAACGCTTTTTAATGGGCTTTCGTTATACACACCCCAAATGACCGCCTGATTAAAAATACTGCGAAGCAATTTATAAATGTCATAAACTGTGCTGCCTGTTAAAATGTCAGTCTTGGAGGGTTTGTGCTTGCTATCTATGGGTTTAAGACCATAAAGCTTGTGAAAATACCTACTTAGTAAACGGCCATTTATCGTGGATAGCTTCAAGTTCCCTATTTGAGGTAAAATGTACCGGTTTATAAGAGAAATTCGGATGGTGTATGAGCTATATGACCATCTGATTTCTCCGTAGGTATAAATATATTCTTTAATCAAGTCGGATAATGAACTAAGCTTAGGCGGTATACCTAAAAAGGGTACTGCGTTTTCAATCTCCCATTTCCGATTCTCGGCCTCCTCTTTTGAATGATAGGTCTCCCATTTTTGCTTTGAGCCTCCCTCTAATTTTTCCGAGTAGACAACCGAATAACTCTTGTTTCTTTGAACGATGGATGCCATAATATTCTCCCTTTTAATGAAATTAGTCACACATTACTGCAATGAAAGACAACTCGAGTATTATAGCATTATGAAGTCGTCCAAAAGCGTTATCCCTTATTGACTATCCTCGGAAGAAAGAAATAAGAAAACCGACGCACAGCTTCCATCAGGTTAAAAACTAAAGCTACCGAGACGGCTGTTGTTACTAAAAACAGCCTCAATACGACTACCTGCCCTTTTGACAGGCGACCATATTGTAGGCGGGTTGTGGTCTGTGAGAACCTGTGCTATGATGAGAAAATAAGAGTAAATTGTAGGTTGTGATGCAGCTAAAAGAGGGATCCCTATGAATGTGATAAAATTTCAAATTGATATTATTCCCGCCGTATTATACGGCGAGAGTTCTGACCGTGTCTGGCTATTCGTCCACGGCAAATGTGGGTGAAAGGAAGAGGGCGAAGTCTTTGCGGAAATTGTGTGTCACAAGGGGTGGCAGGTGCTGGCCATCGATCTACCCGAGCATGGGGAGCGCCGGGGCGGCGAGTCCGACTTTGCCCCTTGGCATGTGGTGCCGGAGCTGCGTTCCGTGCTGGCGTATGCCCAGCAGCGTTGGGCTCATATTGCTCTGCGAGCTACCAGCATCGGTGCTTGGTTTTCCATGCAGGCTTTCGCCGGGGAGCCGTTGGAAAAAGCGCTGTTTGTCTCCCCGGTATTGGATATGGAACAGCTCATTCGCAATATGATGCTCTGGGCAAAAGCAGATGAAAAGCGGCTGGAGCAGGAGGGTGAAATCCACACCGATTTGGGCGAAACCCTATCCTGGCGCTACCTTCAATACGCCAGAGAGCATCCTGTCACCGCTTGGAATACAAATACCGCCATCCTCTATGCGGACAAGGACAACCTGACTGGCCGCACCACAGTGGACGAGTTTGTCCACCGCTTTAGCTGTGTGCTGACCGTCATGGAAAATGGCGAGCATTGGTTTCATACGCCGGAGCAGTTGACTCTTTTGCAAAGCTGGGAGGAGGATCATGCATGACAGAACAGGAACGGGCAGATGCGCTAAAGGTGGTGACTTTGATCATCACGCGCTGTAAGCAGGCACTGCCCAAGTTTGTCCCCGGCACCTCCCAACACACGTTGCTCAAAAACCGCATTCAGGCCCTGAAAATCGGGTCAGCTTTGCTTGGTGGTGGCGATGTGGAAAAGGATTCCAACGAAACCCTCACCGCAGCATTGGAGCCTCTGGCCTCCATCATCCGCAAATGCGAAAAAGCACGGTCGAAGTACGAGCCGGGCAGCGGGCAATATAACCGCTACGGCAGTACCATCCGGGCCATGGAGTTGTCCCGGATACAAATAGAAAACGAGCTGCACAGGAGGATGCTATGATACGGGAGATTATGCGGGATACGGACTTTCTCGCCAGAAAAGCGGAACCGGCTACAGAAGTTGATTTGGCAGTTGCGCGAGATTTGCTGGAAACCTTGGCTGCCTATAAGGACGGCTGCGTGGGCATGGCTGCCAACATGATTGGCATTAACAAACGCATCATCGCCTTTGACAACGATGGCAGCTATATGGTGATGTTCAATCCGGAAATCGTTAAGCGGTCAGAGCCTTACGAAGCGGAAGAGGGTTGTCTATCCCTGACCGGCACACGGAAGACCAAGCGGTGGAAGTCTATCAAGGTGCAGTATCAAAACGAAAGCTTTCAGACTCGCTTCAAGACATTCACCGGTTGGACGGCGCAGGTTATTCAACACGAAATCGACCACTGTGAGGGAATTATTATTTGAGAAGACACCACTGTCAAAGTTTAATGATACGCTCCTTCATATGGTGAGGTTTTGTATCGCTATTACTGGTAAATGGTACGGAGGACTTTATACGATTATGGACGATACATCCGAAAACACTTTATGAAAAATTGCGGTCGGAAAAGATATTCCACTGTGTTCCAGAGCAATCCGATTGGGTTACGGAGTTTGGATTTTACCCTGCTTATAATTGGATGGTAGAGCAAATGTGCAAGCACATTGGACCGCCGTCACCGGGTATTCGATATCCGATATGGGCATGGCATACGTTGGAGTGGAAACACGCAAAGCCGGATTTAAGGCGCAGTGAATTTCAATGAATTAAGGCCACCTGTCAAAATTGACAGGTGGCCTTATTGTAGGTTGGTTTGTGATGTATGATCCAATAAAGAAAGGGAATCCGTGACATGGGAAATCTATAAAGCTATATTCAAATTGTACTATTCCTCGGACTGTGCCCTTGCAGATATTTCTGCGTCAAGTTGGCTGGCCTCTTCCGGAGTGCAAAATTTGTCGAGGTAATAATCATAAGGCATCATGACAAGTGATCGTTCACCACAGTTCAGCTGAATTGGTCCATCCCATGCTGTGCAAAAATCTCCGACTATCTCGAATTGCTTTTCGGGATCTGTAAGCGGAATAATTGGTATTTCCATATTTGCTCATCTCCTTATAAGCCACATATTAATATAATAAACCATATCCTCAATCTCAATGTGGAATAATAGCAAGACATAGCATATGTAGTGAATCTTGCACTATCGTATGCTTTTTCGTCAGCTAAACGTCACCCTATCCAGCGGATGCCATGTTACAGCCTCTATAATCGCCCCTGTATGATCATATGGAAGATGCATAAAATCAATGATATTCTCATCGGGGAACAAATGGCCGCAATATGAAGGTATAACCTCTCCCGGCACAATGCCAATATAATCCTTTCCGGCAAGCATAGCGGCGAGTTCCTGTCCGTCACACAAAAATGCCGGTATTCCGTGATCATTCAGCGCCAGATAAAATTTGACTGTCTCGACGGACCGGGAATAGCTGGAGCCAGCCAGTGTAAACCACCATCCACGATTATCGCATCTGGCATACAGAGAGATATGTGTGGAGTTACCGCCCCGGCAGACTTCCCAAGGATGGCCGCTTCGCATCCTTTCATCATGGTACCATGCAGCAAAGTCTTCAGGGGAATCTTCGTTTATATCCAGTAGACCGTCGTCTCTGCCATCCGCATGAGAACGGTACAGTTCCATTGACGATAAAGTGTTGGTACCGGCATAGTGGTTGGCTGCATATCCCAGACGGCAGCTGTCCAGAAACAATCTGTGTGTCATCTCGGGGAGGCGCTTAGCCGGGGAATCAGGTGGCTGTGTTTGTATAAGATTGAAGAACCTGTTCATCTCATCAGGCGTAATATCTTTTAGATATGCGGCTTTTTCCTCCGGAAATATACGCCAGAAATCTTCACGTAAGATTTTGCCTATACGTTTGCTATACGGAAGATTGTCTGCTACAAAAGCATTGTACTCTCCCTTTTCGAGGGCGGTCAAGCAATTATCCACAGCCGAGAGCAGCCATTCTGCCAGTTCAGAGTGATCTTTTGTATCATTATTTTGTAGTACCGGCCTTACTTCAAATATAAGTTTATTGTCGAGGAAAACGTAACATGTATTTTCATAGATTGTTGTGGTAAGTTTATACCACTTTATAGAATCAGGGTATTCGGATAGCCATAACTCCTCAAATTCATCACGGCTGCTTACTTCTCCTTCGGTCAGATACTCTTCAAAGTCACCAAAATCCTCAATAGTACCACGATCAGCTGGAATCCATAACTCACGCCGCTCATCGTCACCATGGTTCGTGATATCCTGCATTTTTTGAAACATCGTAGTTATCAGATGTTTGGTTTTATCATCCAGTACCGCTGGGTGATGCTGTATGTGATACAACAGCAAATCGATTTGCGGCGCAGGTATAGGAGTTATTTCCATGTGTCCTCCAGCATTTTTATAAGGTCAAGCGGCCTGCTGATAATTTGAACTATAATGATTTTAAATTCTCTCGTCCTAAGTCATACTTTTCGGACAGGATGGCGGATAATTGTTTTCAACGTAGAGACTTCTGTTTTGCGGGGATCGCTCAGATAAATCTCATGATGATACCGCTGATCTGTAATGTCGATGACATATCCATTTTCTTTGGCGTGTCGCCCCATCGCAAGAATGGTGACGGTTCTTCATCATACGAGCCCAGATGCATGCACTGCCCGCATACAATATTATTTTACCGCATACTCTGACTGCTCGCAATGATGTCTGCTGTTTTGTTACAAATTTCTTTGTTGAGCAAAGCAGCAATTTTCGATTTGAGCGTATCCTGATGGGAATGGGTTAAGAAATGAGCGGTAACATGGTATGTTACCGCTCCAATTTTATATTCAGATTGAGATTTAAAACGGATGCGTCCGTTATTGCTCATGTGCATACTCCTTCCGCCGTGATGACCTTAGCTGGGAGAACCTGATCAAGGCAATCCACCATTTCCCTAAAATAGTATCGGTACACATAAAAGGTGAGTTCGTCATTGATAAGCGCCCAGCCTATATCGCTGTTGGGGATATTGCTCCCGGTGTAGTATCCAGACAAAAAGAAATAGAGATTGCTCCAATCATCTAATGATTCGCAATCTCTAATAATCTGTTTTACCTGTTCAGTTGAGTATCTTCGCTTCCGTATCTGTTCGACCACGTTGCAAAATGCCTCTAAAGCGATTTCGTTTATTGCGTCCTCATTTGGCTCACCGTCTTTATCGATGAAACCTAATTCTAAAAGCAGGTTACGTGAAGTGCCTTTGTTATTCATTTTAATCACCGTCCTTTTCATGTGTTAATCTGTTTTTTACTGGTTTGTTGTACCCACAGAAGCCACTGCTTCATCAGGTACAACTTTTAGAAGAAATTTCAGTTGATCAGCATCATAATCTCCTTATATTTCAATATGTTTCGGCAATTATTATGGATTCAGGCAGAAATAAATAGTGTGTTATTGTTTGATTTCTGTTATAGTATTGCTATGGAAAAGAAGTATATCGATTTAAGAAAGCTGAACCCTGCTCAATTATTCTCACTGCGCAAGAAAGTCATTCAATTCAAAAGGAACGGCCGCAGCACGGTGGACACCGCACAGATCCTTTCGCTGAATGTAAGGCAGGTACAAAAAATTTGGACGGCCTATCTTGCGGCAGGAGAGAAGCTGGAAAAATTGCGCCCTAAAGCCTGCGGACGCAAGAAAGAGTCCTGCAGGCTCTTGGAGGATAATGAAATCCAGGAACTCCGCTGCGCTCTGATTACCTCCTCCCCGGAACAGCATGGGCTTAGCTCTCATCTCTGGACGCGGGATGCCATCATCCGATTGATTGAGCAGGAGTATGGGAAAAGCGTTCCTGCCCGCAGTATGACCAACTATCTGAAAGAGTGGCGGCTTTCGTTCCCACAGTTAGTGTGGCGTATGGGTTTTTCCGAAGAACAATACAGCGCTCTTAAAATACGCTCACAAAAGGAGTCCGCCACGCTATACCGGCTTCATGCAAGGAATATTGCCCAAGTAGAACATTATGAGATGAAATCCAAGTGTGGAGCCATGAGAGTCTCTTTTATACCCGCAGAAAAGCCTGTGGATGCTATTTATGCCATCCCCAGCAAGGGCGCGGTTCGGTTTCTCGTGGTTCAGGATAGAAGCAAACAGAATCGGCAGATGGACTTTTTACGCCGGCTGATGGAAGATACAAACAGCGCCAAAACAATTGTCGTTCTGGACAACTTTCGCCTTGACGACGGAAAACGAATGAAACAGTTCCTTGCCCGAAACAGTAACCGGCTGGAGGTCATCGAGATTCCACTAACTCCATCAGAGGATCTTTAAAACGGAAATGCACGGTGATATCACCGGCCTGATCAACTTCAATTTTCTCGATGAGATGCATTAGCATACCATGTGTGAGTTTTGGGAATGCCCCGGTAGCTAGAAACTCTGCCAACTGCTCATTATCTTCATTCTGCCGCTCAGGGATATTGGCCTTTTCCTGTGTCAGAGCAGAAAGTGCTCTTTTGGCTTCTGCTATCTCAGCCTCATATTCTGTACCGTATTGGTCAAACTCCTCTCTGGTAATGGAGTTGTCCTTCCAGTCCTGATATAGGGATTTTTTGTAGTGGGAAAGCCTTTTCAGTCGTCTCTGCTGCTGCTCTATGAGCCGGTTAACCTGGGATTTGTAATCATTTTGCATAGACACGGGCTTTATTGTACTTTGAATATATGCCGCATCCGCCGCCAACTGGGTCTGAATTCTAAGCAGGTTATGGATTATCACCTCTAATCTGTCCTCCCGGATGCTGTGTCCGGAGCAGGCTTCTTTCGACTGTTCATAATAGGTTTTGCATTTGTAATATACATACTTGGACACAGGCCTTCGTGCCATTGCCTTATGGCACCCCGCGCAGCGGACAAGCCCTGAAAATAGATGGGAGACCCCCTCCCGAGGCTTGTCTTTGCACTGAAGTTTCTCCTGCACTCTCACAAACCGCTCTTGCGGAATGATTGCAGGGTGGGTGCCTTCAACAATGATCCATTCATCCTGCGGCACATTCACCACCTTTCCGGTTTTGTAGTTCTGGCTGCGATACCGCCCCTGTACCATATTTCCAATATACATTTCGTTACGCAAAACACAGGAAACAGTTGTCAGGGACCAGAGCAGCGAGCTGTTTTGAATGCCGCGGTTATGATACCGAAGGCCTTTGCTCTGCTTATATGAGCCCGGGGAAGCAACTCCCATGTGATTTAGCTTTCGTACGATGCTCATTTGACTCATATCGTCATGTACATACCAACGAAATATCATGCGAATAATATTTGCTGCTTCATCATCAATCACCAACCGGTGCTTTCTATCCGGATGCTTGCTGTAGCCATAAGGCGCAAATGCGCCGATGTAATCTCCTCTTTTCTGTTTCATCTTCAGTATATTGCGTACTTTAATGGACGTCTGCCGGCAGAAATCGTCGTTGACCACATTCTGCATGGGTACCATGACGCTGTTCATCATATCCGGGCACTTGTAGCTGTCCAGAGTCGGGTACTCCAAAGAAATGAACCGGGCATCCAGTGAGGAAAAAAGATAGTCCAGATAATATCCCGCTTCATAGTAGTTACGGGACAGTCTGGACAGGTCTTTGACAATAACACAGTTGATGCGCTTCTCCTGTACATCGTTGAGCATACGGACAAACTGTTCTCTGTCGGAATTGCTGCCGCTGGCACCTATGTCCACATAGAGCTTAACTTGCTCAAATTCGTCATGGATGGCATCAACAAAGTCGTACAGGCGCTTTTTCTGGTTTTCGATGCTGTACTCGGTAGAATTGTCGTCGCGGGATATGCGGGCGTACAAAGCAGCGTTCCATTGCTTTTTCACCTCCTTCATTCTTGAGCGCCTCCCCTGCTGAAATAGTCCGCCAGAAGGTCGCTGAGTGATAGACCGTCGGCTGAATATACGGCTGTGATCTGAATTGAGCCGGACCGCAAAAGATAGGGGTTTTCGGCATCTTCAAGATACTGCTGCTTTCGCTGTGCTTCCGGGAGTTCTGTATCGATTTTGATTTCGGTGATCTCCGAAGGAAGCCGGGAACCTCGTTTTTCCTGGGCCTCTTTGGCCAATTTTCTTAATAATACGCGTGTGAGCATAAATTACCCTCCTTGCTTTGATACTGAATTATCTTAGCAAGGAAGGAACCTGAGCGGTGTTCAATTCCTAAAATAGATGAGGGGACATTCGTTTTGATATCAAACGAATGTCCCCTCACTAGAGAAACAGTTGAAACTATTTTTTGGATAAGCAGCCGCAACGTTTCCACTCATCTAGCAGACGGAAGATAATCTTCTCCATTTGACGAGGTGTGGTTCCATGTGGAAAATACTGCATCAGTTGATCTTGCCGCAGCTTAAGCCGGTCCACCTGATTACCCTTTTGCTCACTTAGGATGCCAAGAATAATGTCCATATCGAGCGTACCCTCCTGACTGAGCTTTTTCAGGGTTTGTGCCTGAGAAAGGGATGGAGTGGCCTCCTCGGTGATAATGGTTTCCAGCAGCATGCATTGCTCATCGTGCTTGAGGAAAGAAATCTCAACGGCAGGGCCAAATGCAATGCGGCCTTCATCCACCATTCTCAATAGATTTTCTTCGAGGTAAGTCAAACGGATATAACGAAATACCTTATCGCGACTTTCGCCAGTTACTAAGCCGATCACAGAAGCTGAATCGCTTTTCCCTAACTTAGTCGCAACTTGCGACAAAGATGGCTTTCCCTGATGTTTCATCGCCTCCAGCTTCATACGGTAAGCAAACGCCTTTTCACTGGGAAGCAGATTTTCCCGCTGCTGATTAGCGTCCACCATCAGAATAGTAGCAGCATCGTCATCCAAATCCCTTACAATTGCCGGTATGGTCTTTCGCCCGATCAACCTGCAGGCGGCTACCCGGCGGTGACCGGACAGCAGTTCATAACCATCGCCATAGGGACTGGGGCGGACGATGCAGGGTGTAAGCACGCCGTTTCCCTTAATACTTTGAGCCAACTGGCGCAAAGCATCATCTTCAACCACCCGGAAAGGATGATTTTCAAAGGACTGCAGTTCATCAAGTCGGACTGAAATGCTTTTTTCTCCTGTGTTAGTTTTCTTCATCGGAATCCTCGCTTTCATAGGGTCGCACCGTTACATACCGCTGCTTTACATGGCCGGGGTACTCCGGAATAGTCATCCGGATCACGCCTTCTTCCAGCAGAGGATGCAGTACGGTGTCCCGGAAAAATTTCCGGTCGGATAAATCGAGGAATTCCTGAATTTGTTTGCGGCTCCTTGGGGTTTGGCAGTAGAGCGCCACGGCAGCCCGTCTCTGCTCATGAAAGCTTTGTTGCCTTTGAAATCCGTATTTCTGGATATACTCGATGAGCCATAGCTTTGGCACCCGAACCCAGCGGTCGAACTTAATGCTGTTGATCTCGCCGGAGCGAAGCATCCGGTAGACACGCTTCTTGTCCAGATTCATGATGACCGCCACATCATCGACCGAAAGAATATCGTCATAGGTAGCGAACATCTGCAAATACAACTCATCTATGGTAAGCTTCTTCATGAGATGCAACCTCCGTTTCCTTGCTTTGTCGGCAGCAAAGAGTCAGAAATTGCTGGGGGGTAAATTGAGTTTATGGGACAGACTTGACGGGAATTTGCTATCAATTCTCTATCGTTTTGGCTCTAATACGGGGTAAAAGTGCCTCCTTTCTTATTTTTCAAGAACAGCGTGCCGCTCCAGCCTTTGTTGCCTTTAAACCCGCATGATACAAGGATTTTTCGGCATATTCAAAGGCCTTGAACGACCATAAAAGGCCTCTCCGATCCTTTCCAACCAGTCGCTCGAAATGAGGTAGTCACGAAAGTGGCTCGTGGGTTCGAATCCCACCTTCTCCGCCATCGGGCTTTTGCCCAACAAAAAAGAGCTGTCTGCGGACAGCTCTTTTTGCTTACATAAGCACAAAAGCACGGATTTGGAATTACTCCTCCTCCATGTTTTTCCTATTTTCTGTCGATATGGATACTACTTTTAAGTCAGGCTCGGGCTGGCTGATGTACAGCTCCTCACACTCTTGTTGTGCCTGTATCAGTGTATTGATTGCTTGCTCGCTTGCACGGAAAAGCTTTAAATACATTTCTTTATAGTCCGGCATATGCTCACCTCAAATATATTCTATGCGTTTTTCGCATAGAAATCAATATGCGATAATCGCATAACATACAATAATGTAGAGGTGATGTTATTGTATCAGCATATTAAGGATTTACGAGATGACTCAGATTTAACGCAAAAAGAGATTGCGGAGATACTAAATGTAAGTCAAACAACCTATTCACGGTATGAAAGCGGTGCGCTGGATATTCCGAGCTCCTCTTTGATAAAACTTGCAAAGTTTTACAAAACAAGTGTAGACTATCTTCTTGATTTAACCAACGACAAAGCTCCGTGTAAAAAGTAATTACAGCGACATGGTAAATTCCATGCCACTGTTTTTCTGTTCTGACATATATTCCACAATCACATCTCGGTGAATCTCTGATTTTTGCACAATGTCCTGTCCCTGTTTAGATGATAAAAATTCTGCAAGGGACTCCTTGGAAATCAGATACCGCTCATGATACAACACTCCCTTCACCTGTTTTTGGTTTACCCATCGCAAAATGCTTGTTCCTACATAACCGCTTATCTTGCTTGCCTGTTTTATGGTGAGCATATCGGGCGTAGCATACCAATCGGCGAGAAATTGTTCTTTCAGCTCATCACAGTCGAGATATTCTCGTGGCGGTTTGCTCGTAGCCCCGCTTGCGAATATGCCGCTTGGGATTGATACATTGAGTGTTCCACCCTGCACCTTTTGCAAATAATCAATCACATTATCAAGGCGAATCTTAAAACGTCGAGTCTGTTTTCCACTGTCCTCGCAGGGCACAACGCCATTAGTGAGCAACCAATTTGCTTTCCGCTTGCTGATATGGGCAATGCGATAAAATTGCTCCATAGTAATTGTTTCGGGATACTCCTCCCTCAGTTTTTCATAATCCAATGCCCACACCTCACATCATCTGCATGTTCATACCCTGCTGTTCCTCTGACTCCTCCTGCAATGGGTTTAGCGCCGCACTGATGGCATTGGCAGAATCCTGTTTGGAGCTAAAATCAAGGTGGGAGTAGATGTCCGCTGTGGTATTAAACGTGGAATGTCCAAGCCAATCCTGAATCTGTTTCATGGCGATTCCCTGCGCCAAAAGCAGGCTGGCACAGCTATGTCTGAGGTCGTGAAAACGAATTTTCCGCAATCCATTTTGAGATAAAAGTAACTTAAAATGGTCGGTGATGTAGTTGGGGCGAAAGAGCTTGCCCATTTGGTCAACGCAGATATAGTCCTCATAGTCTTTGCAATAAGAGCCTTTGAACAGTGCCTTGTATTCCGCCTGTTTTTCCTTGGCGGCGAACAGCAGCTCCCGCACACAGGGAATGAGGGGCAGGGTGCGAAAGCTGGATTTTGTTTTCAGCTTGTCCTCGGTAAAAATGGTTACTTTGCCATCCACCTTACCCTCGGTTACCTTGTGGTTGACTGACAAGGTGTTTTGCACAAAGTCAATGCTGCTCCAGCGAAGCCCTAGCACCTCACTGCGCCGCAAGCCGTAAAAAGCGGCAAGCTGGATGACGATTGCCATAGGGTCATCCTTGGTGGCTTCAAATAGTGTGGATAGCTCGGCTTTACTGTAAAAGGAAGCCAGATATTTATTCTTTTTCGGTCGGTCAACCTTATCCGCTGGATTGTTGGCAATCAGCTCGTTTTTCACAGCGTATTGCAGTGCCTTGCGCACCACCGCATGATAGTGAATGACCGAATTGGCATTGCAGCCATCGGCAAAGATGGACTGGTGAAGCTCACGAATATGCCGTGCCTCCACCTCGTCCAAATGCAGCTTGCGCTCCCTGAAAAAGCTGTCCAAGCGGGCATCAATCATGCTTTTGTAGCTTTGATAGGTAGTGCGCTCAATGGTTGGGGCGGTCAGCTCCAGCCACTCTTTTAAAAAATCTGCAAACAGCGGTGACTCTGCCTTTGCCCGTTCAATTTTGATTTCTTCACTTTCATATTGGCGCAAAAGCTCCTGCAATGCCGCCTCTGCCTTGCGCTTGTTGCCTTTGGTGGGAATGCCAAGGGCGTGGTATTTTTGCTGCCGCTTACCGTTTTCGTCATAAGCGTTAATCACGGCGGTATACTTGCCGTTTCTCTCCTTTAAGCTGCCCGTAACAGGGCGGTTTTTCTGTTTCATCTTAGTCCTCCAATCTTATAATCAATGAGCGTCTGCCCAAGGTGTTGTGATGTTACCTTAGGCAGACGCTTTTTACAAGTCGTTTCGGTTATAAAGTTTTCACTGGGTATTTCCACATAGGAAGTCGATCACCAAAACCTTAGGAATTCGATACAGCCGCCCCATACGAATGCTGGGCAGTGCGCCACTTTTTAGTAGGTCGTAGGCTTTGCGCCGTCCAATACCAAGCATCTGCCGCAGCTGCTCCGGTGTAACGGCATCAGGATAGTCCCGAAACATCAAACCATACTGCTTTGCCATTTTCTCTTCTCTGTTCATCCGATCACCCCTCTTGACAAATATAAAATGTAATAGTATGTTATAATTACACCAATTACAAATGAGTCTAATATATAGACGTTGAGAAATTGAAAAACGGAAGTTAGAAAGTGAGGAACGCGAATGAAGATGTTTGAAAAGGAAAAGCAAATCCGTCTATGGGGTAACCACATTGACCCTGAAGTATCTGCCGAGAGCTATCTGAATAGCCACAATATTGAGGCGTCACAATGGGCAGCGGAAAATGAGCGCGAGCTACAACAACTGGACCGGGACGCCATCAACCTCTATCGCCGCCACATGGCGAACAGCGATTTGAGAAGCACCGATACCGTACTGGAAAAGCGGAAAAAGAAAGAGGCCACACTAAGGCCTCAAAGGGGAAACCAACCAAACGACCCAACTGACCGCTGGATTAATCATATGTTTTCTCATAGACCGGAGGATTTGTTTCAGTTGGTAAGCGATGAGAAGCTTGCTAATGAGCTCAAGAACCTGACACCTCGCCAGCAGCAGGTGGTTCACATGAGCATCGTCAAGAAAATGAAAAATAGCGAGATTGCAAAGCGGCTGGGCACCACCGACCGCAATGTGCGGGACATTCTGCAAAGAACCTACGAAAGAATGCGTGAGGTTTTGCTGGATAATCGTGGGGAGGTCTATTTGGATGCAGCAATTTGGATACTGCTATCTACAATTTTTCCAACCTTTGCAATTGGTTGGGGTATTAGCTGCTGGATTTACCCCAAGCTGAAAAAAGCAGTAACAGGTCTTGCGGCATAAAAGATGGCATAGCAAATTGCTATGCCACAAGAAGTATGTTATAGTAATTACATCAATTACAAAATTGGAGGTTCTTCCATGGAGCTTAAAAATATATTTCCCACTTTCAACGCAATGTGGGTGCGCTGGTCAGCCTATGAAATAGCAGATATTCTGAACGGCCGCTATATTTTGCCCACTGCTGATGCCACTGCAATTCCATATAGCAGCACCGAAAGCTTGCAGGAACTACTGACGGATGCTCTAAACCTTGGCAAGGCTGTCTATCAAAAATCGGACGATGTAGAGCATGTCTGCCTTACTTTTGTGCAGAAGCACGGCTTGCTGGGTTTGCATAAGGGTACTGGCAGTCGGGTATTCCCCATGAAAGGTGGTAATATCTCTCCTGCCCGCAAGGAACATAGTAGTCAGGAATACGGCGAGGAACTCGGCCATTTTACAGCGGAGTTTCAAAAGCTGTATTTGCATTTTCTATCCACACGGGGAGAACTGCCGACGAAGTTGCCAAAGCATCTGCAAGCCGATCTTGCAACGGTGACCGCTCAGCCGATACCCAGTGGGCTAAGCTATCGGTTGACTGCTACCTGCCCACCGCAGATGGTGTGGCAACCGGACGATCTGATTGATGTGTTGTACATTGCCTATGGGCTGGCAGTGACTGATACTGTCACACCGCTCAAGGTCTGCAAAAATTGCGGTACGGTATATTTCAACCCCCACCAAAAAAGCGAGTTTTGCAGCGTGAAGTGCAGGAATTACTTTAATGTGAAGGTGTTTCGGGAGAAGGGGAATAAATAGTAGCTTTTTTGGTGGCGGTGTCCGTCAGCCGAATTTACTCTCTGATTTTTATAAATTATTTTTACAAGGCAATAACATGTTTTTAAATTTATCTGAAAATCCACAATACTATGTCGCAATCTTGCTTTTTTCGTCCAAATGAAATATACTAATATTGGATAAATATAATTTGAGGTGAACTGATATGGACTATCTGACAATGAAAGAAGCCGCCGGACTTTGGGGCATCACAAGTCGAATGGTCACTTATTATTGCACCTCAGATAAAATACCGGGTGCGATGAAAAAAGGTGACATTTGGCTTATTCCGGCTGACTCACAAAAGCCTATTGATGGTAGAACTGTTGGCGGGCGCAAAACAAAATGCAAAGGTGGTGGCGATAAATGAACTGTAAAAAGCATCTTTCTGAAGAAGATATTAAAATGAAATTTATTACCCCAGCTATATTAAATGCAGGATGGGACTTAGGCAGACAAATAAGAGCTGAATACCCATTTACCGACGGTCGTGTCATTGTACGAGGTGACACAGCTCAGCGTGCCAAGCGAAAAGCCATTGATTATTTGCTCCTTTATAAGCCTAACATACCACTTGCAATTATTGAAGCCAAGAAAAATAAACTCAGCATTGGTGCAGGGATGCAGCAGGCTCTTGATTATGTTGAGGCAATAAAAGCCGCCAAAACGCTTGATGTACCTTTCGCCTTTAGTTCCAACGGTGACGGTTTTATTGAGCATGACATGAAAACCGGTATTGAGCGAGAGATTACTCTTGAAGAATTCCCCTCTCCAGAAGAATTATGGAGTCGCTACATCGCAAGCGAGGGTATCACCGAGGAACAAGAAAAAATTATCACTGAGCCGTACTTCTTTGACATAGCTGACAATAAACCACCACGCTACTATCAGCGTGTGGCGATAAATAAAACTGTGGAGGCCATTGCCAAAGGACAAGACAGGCTTTTGCTTGTTATGGCAACAGGCACAGGGAAAACTTTAACAGCATTCCAGATTATATATCGGTTGTGGAAAGTAGGCGCTAAAAAGAAAATTCTCTATCTTGCAGATAGAAATGTCCTTATCGACCAAACGATTGATAATGATTTTAAACCTTTGGGAAAGGTAATTACTAAGGTTGAAAACCGCAAGTTAGATTCTTCTTATGAAGTCTATATGTCGCTTTACCAGCAGCTTTCCGGTGATGATGACATGGAGGCTTTCAAACAGTTCCAGCCCACCTTTTTTGACCTTGTTGTCATTGACGAATGCCACAGAGGTAGTGCACGAGAAGAATCCCGCTGGCGAAAAATCCTTGACTACTTTTCATCGGCAACTCACTTGGGACTTACCGCTACACCAAAGGAAACAACCGATGTTTCAAACCAAGACTATTTTGGCAAGCCGATTTATACATACTCCTTGAAACAAGGCATTGACGATGGTTTTTTAGCACCATACAAAGTGGTGCGTATTGGACTTGATAAAGACTTACAGGGCTACCGCCCCGAAAAAGGCAAGGTTGATATCTACGGTAATGAGCTTGAAGATCGAGAATACAACATCAAGGATTTTGACCGCAATCTGATTATTGATGACCGCACAAAAACCATAGCCAAAAAGATTACAGAGTTTTTGAAGAAGACCGATCGCTTTTCAAAAACCATTGTGTTCTGCGTGGATATTGATCATGCAGAGCGGATGCGCCAAGCCTTGATTAACGAAAATGCAGACCTTGTAAAGCAAAACCCCAAGTACGTCATGCGTATTACAGGTGATAATCAAGAGGGTAAAAATCAGCTCTATAACTTTATAGATGAAGACAGCCTTTATCCTACACTAGTTACAACATCAAAGCTGATGACCACAGGTGTCGATTGCAAAACTTGTAAAGTCATTGTTCTTGATAACAATTTCAGCGAAGATGGCGGCATGACAGAGTTTAAGCAAATCATCGGCCGTGGCACTCGTTTAAAGCCTGATTACGGCAAACTGTATTTCACCATTATGGATTTTAGAAATGCAAGCCGTTTGTTTGCCGACCCTAATTTCGACGGTGACCCGGTGCAGATTTACGAGCCTAATCCCGACGAATCTCCGGTGCCTCCGGATGACCCAGATGAAGAAAACCCGACAGAAGGTAACGATGATATTCCACCCGATACCTCACCCATTATTGGCTTTGAGGGCGATGAAAAAGAACACCCAAAAAAGTATCGGGTAAATGATGTTTATGTAACGGTTTTATCCGAGCGTGTGCAATATTACGACAGTGACGGCAAACTCATCAGCGAAAGCCTTACTGACTATTCCAAAAAGAATATCCTTAACGAGTTCTCCACCCTTGATGAATTTTTAAGTGTGTGGAACAGTGAGGGACGAAAAGCTGCCATTGTCGAGGAGCTAAAAGAGCATGGTGTACTCTTGGAGTCATTGCGTGAGCTTGCAGGCAACAAAGACCTTGACGATTTTGATTTGATTTGTCATATCGCCTTTGATAAACCGCCACTCACCAAGGCGGAGCGAGCCAAAAACGTGAAAAAGCGTGGCTATTTGTACAAATACTCTGACATGGCGCAGCAGGTGCTTGAAGCTTTGCTGGACAAATACATGAACGATGGTGTTACAGAATTAGCAGATACCAAAATACTTGAGCTGAAAGAGTTTGAACGCTTTGGCAGCTCCATAAAAATTGTAAAAGCCTTTGGCGGTAAAGCTGCGTATCTCAATGCAGTGCAAGAGCTGCAAAAAGAGCTATACATAGCATAGAGAGGGAATCGAGAGAAATGAATATGGGTACTTTTGTGAAACGATTACAGGACATTATGCGCAATGACGCAGGTGTTAACGGCGATGCTCAGCGGATAGAGCAGATGACATGGCTGTTATTTCTCAAAATATACGATGCCAAGGAAGAGATTTGGGAGCTGCACAGAGATAACTATACCTCAATTATCCCAGAAAATCTGCGTTGGAGAAACTGGGCAGTCGATGAAAAAGACGGAAACGCACTCACTGGAGAAAAACTGCTTGAGTTTGTCAATACCGAGCTTTTTCCCCATCTGAAAGCAATTGAGGTGGACGACACTACACCCATGCATAAACTGATTGTTCGCAATGCCTTTGAAGATGCCTACAACTATATGAAAGATGGTGTCCTCCTGCGTCAAGTGGTGAATGTGGTGGACGAAATTGATTTTACAGAGCATATGGAGCGCCATGCCTTTGGGGAAATCTATGAAAATATTCTAAAAGACTTGCAAAGTGCCGGTAACTCAGGCGAGTTCTACACCCCACGCGCAGTCACTGACTTTTTGGTGCAGGTGATTAAGCCCACCATTGATGATAAAATAGCCGATTTTGCTTGCGGCACCGGTGGCTTTTTAACCTCTGCTTTAAATTATCTTTCTCCACAAGTTAGAACACCTGAGGACAAAGAAAAATACAATGAATCGGTATTCGGAGTTGAGAAAAAAGCACTGCCCCACCTTTTATGCGTCACGAACTTGCTTTTGCATGATATTGATGATCCCAAAATCTATCATGGAAACAGTCTCGACAAAGCAGTAAAAGAATACAAAGAGAGCAAGGGCGATTGCTTTGATGTGATCCTCATGAATCCTCCCTATGGCGGAAATGAGAAGGATAGTATTAAAAATAATTTTCCGCCTGAACTTCGTAGCAGTGAAACAGCCGATTTGTTTGTTTCGCTAATCCTCTATCGCCTAAAACGAACCGGTCGTGCCGGAATTGTGCTGCCGGATGGATTCTTGTTTGGCACTGACAATGCCAAAACTGCCATTAAGGAAAAGCTGTTGACCGAGTGCAATTTGCACACGGTTATCCGCTTGCCTCATAGTGTTTTTGCACCCTATACCTCTATCACAACAAACCTGTTGTTTTTCAAAAAAGGGAAATCCACCGAAAAAACTTGGTTTTACCGCATGGATATGCCCAGCGGATACAAGAACTTTTCAAAGACAAAGCCCATAAAAGCGGACCATTTTGCACCTGTTCTGCAATGGCTTGAAAACCCCGTAAAAATTGTCGAGGATGGCTTTGACAAAGCAAAATGCTATACCGTTGATGAACTCAAAGCAAAAAATTATAACCTTGATTTGTGTGGTTTTCCCCATGAAGAAGAAGAAATTTTAGAGCCGAAAGAACTTTTGGAGCAGTACCACACAAAGAAAACTGAGCTCAATGAAAAAATAGAAGGCATCCTTACCGAGCTTTTGGAACTACTGGAGGAAGCACAATGAAAGCGCAAAGCTTAAAAAATGCTATTCTCCAATTGGCAGTACAGGGAAAGCTTGTCCCACAAAATCCACATGATGAACCCCTAAATGAGCTGTTAAAGAAAATCAAAACGGAGAAAGCGCAGCTAATAAAAGAAAAGAAAATTAAAGCTGAAAAACCATTAGCTCCAATTACAGATGAGGAAAAACCTTTTGATATTCCTGATAGCTGGGAATGGGTAAGGCTTGGAGAGATTGGTGAAACCAATATTGGCCTAACGTATAAGCCCAGTGAAGTTTCTAACGAAGGTATTCCAGTATTACGTTCTAACAATATACAAAACGGACGGATATGTTATGATGATTTGTTGAGAGTTAACAAATCTGTAAGTGAAAAACTTATGGTTCAAGTTGGTGATGTCCTTATTTGCGCAAGAAATGGGAGCAGAAAACTTGTAGGTAAATCAGCAATTATTGAATGCAACAATATGACATTTGGTGCCTTTATGGCTATTTACAGGAGCATTTGCAATCCATATATACAGTTATTTATCAATTCAATGGTTTTTCGTTTGCAATTAGAAGGAGCTAATACAACAACCATAAATCAAGTAACGCAAGATATGTTAAAGAATGCCCTTTGCCCCCTCCCACCCCTTGCGGAACAACAGCGCATAGTTGAAAAAATTGAGCAATTAATGCCACTTGTTGAGCAATATGACAGCTACGAAAAAGAGCTTTCTGCATTGGAAACAAAATTCCCACAAGACTTGAAAAAGTCTGTACTTCAATTTGCTGTGCAGGGTAAGCTTGTACCACAAGATGACACTGATGAGCCTGCAAGTGAGTTGCTCAAGAAAATTAAAGCTGAAAAAGCAACGCTTATCAAGGAAAAGAAAATCAAAGCCGAAAAATTGCTTACTCGGATTACAGATGAGGAAAAACCTTTTGATATTCCCGATAGTTGGGAATGGGCAAGGCTTGATGAGTTATGTGCATATATTCAGCGAGGAAAATCTCCAAAATACTCTGATGTAAGAAAAATCCCTGTCATAGCGCAAAAATGCAACCAATGGGAGGGGTTTTCAATTGAGAAAGCAAAATTTATAGACCCAGATAGTATCAACGGATATGTTAAAGAACGGATGCTTCAAGATTGCGACCTCATGTGGAATTCAACTGGTATAGGAACGCTTGGAAGAATGGCCATGTATGAAACTAGACTAAATCCATATGGCGTTGCTGTGGCGGATAGTCATGTGACTGTAATTAGGCCATTCGGAGGCTTTGTTTTGAGTGTATATCTGCTAAAGTATTTCTCAAGTCCATTCGTTCAAAATGTCATTGAAGATAAGTCTGAGGGGAGTACGAAGCAAAAGGAATTGTCAACCTCAACAATAAAAAACTACATCGTTCCAATTCCACCACTTGCCGAGCAGCAGCGCATTGTTGAAAAAGTTGAACAGTTGCTCGCCTTATGTGATGTTTTAGCAGATGAGAACAAGCTGAAACAATATCAGCTGCCAAAACGCTTGGCTAAGGTAATCAAATTTACCCCTGTGGAAACAGCGGAAGAACACGAGCACCTAATCGCCGCCAGAGCCGACGAAATAAGCCCCGAAACAAGAAGCAAAGAACAGGAGCGCCTTGCTCTTTTGAGGAAGAAGCGATGACACCGGAACAATGTGCAGCACAGGTTTTAAGCGATTTTAGCATCACTGATATTCCAATTCTGCACTTTCCTCATATCTGTGAAAAAAGGGGCATCAAGTGGGACGAATATCCGTACAACGATGCAAAATACTCGGGTGCTCTGCACAAAATTGATGGCGAATACTACATCCTCATAAATAGCGACTGCGGAATCCCCACCCGCATAAATTTCACCAAAGCACATGAGTTAGGTCACTTTTTCTTAAAGCACCCGGGAGAAAAGTTTGAGTGCTCCAGCAACGACATTTTCACGACCGACATAGCAAACAAACCGTCCGAGGTGGAAGCTAACCGCTTTGCTGCCGCTTTTCTTTTACCGCAAGACAAGATGGAGCTATTGGTTAGCGACGATAACTATGATTTCACAACCATAAGCGGCATCGCAAGCAGTTACGCCGTATCAATACAAACCACAGTGATACGTACAATTACTTTTCTACAAGGTAGCTTTAGGGCAGTGTGGGCGGTAAATGGCATTGTGCAGTGGGCTATCAAGTCCCCTCATTGCAAACAGCCTACCCTGTACAAAGGGCAACCCTTGCCACCGCAGAGCATCGCTCACAAATGCTTTGCTGATAACTACATACCACCCAAAGACGAGTATATAAAAGTGCCACATGGTACTTGGGGACATGCAAAAACACCGCCAACAGAGCTGGTAATTCCATTTAAGAAGATAAATGCAATATTATCGATTACTAAGTGGTAAGTGAGGTAAGCGTATGCTTTACGATGTTATTACTGGTTATTGTCAAAGGCGCTGCGCAGATGAGAATCCGGGAGAAGTGTGTGCAGACTGTAATCACCCCTCAAATAAGTGTAGTGGAAGTTGTAACACCTGTTTAGATGAGGTTCATTATGGTGGTTGCGATAAAAGAAAGGACTATGAGTGTGGGAGACTTTTGCTGCATTACACAATGAAATACTCCAGCAGATATATGGGAAATATTAAATTTGCACTCTTAAAAATTGATCTTTCGTAATATGACCGATTTAATATACTGTCAATCGGGTGCGGTTCGGCACCTGACTTAATGGCTTTTGAGCAAATTGCTGGCAGAAAGAGAATTGGATATAAAGGAATTGACAGAAATAAATTGTGGAAGAAGATCCATGAAAAGATAGAAAAATATTCTGAAACGTCAGAAAATATTTGTGCAAAACTATATCGAGAAGATGCCTTTAATATTCTCAATGAAGGATTTCATGGCAGGAATATTGTTATAATGCAGTTTTTGATTTCACACCTTTATAACACAGCACAAATTGGTGCCATTAATCATTTATATGATATGTTAATTGAAAATGTTTTGGGGCATAGAAGAGCCAAAACCCCATTTCTCTTTATTTTTAATGATATTGATACAATGAATAAGGGGAGAGATAAATTTTATCCTTTTCTTGATAAATTAGAGTCAGCAGGGTATGAAGGCACAGCCTATGCTTTCAGTGCTCATTCAAATGGAGGTTTAGGACGAGATAGGTATAGCCACAGAAAAGATTCCGAGGAGTATGGTAATATCAAATATCAATATTCTTCATGTACATGCAATAATAGTGCCATGCTGATAATAGAGGTGAACTAGATGATAATAAGTGCAAGCAGACGTACAGATATACCATCATACTATTCTGACTGGTTTTATAACCGCATCAAAGATGGGTATGTGATGGTGAGAAATCCAATGAATATACATCAGGTGAGCAAGATAAACCTGTCCCCTGATGTTGTAGACTGCATTGTATTCTGGACAAAAAATCCAGCACCGATGCTGGATAGACTTGACAAATTAAAGGAGTACAACTACTATTTTCAGTTCACTTTAAATGCTTATGGCAAGGATGTGGAGCAGAATGTTCCATCTAAGGGTACTGAGGTTGTGGAAACATTTAAACGCCTTTCCGACAAGATAGGCCCGGAACGTGTGGTTTGGAGATATGACCCAATACTTCTGAACACCAATTACACAATGGACTACCACATTACCTACTTTGAAAAGCTCGCATCGAAGCTGAGCGGCTATACAGAGAAATGCACCATCAGCTTTATTGATTTTTACAAGAACATTGCCAACAACGTAAAAAGCCTTGAAATTTCTAGTATGTCTATTAACGAAAAGAGAAAAATAGCACGGGCTTTATCCGAGATAGCGTTTTCATATAATTTAAAGATGGATACATGTGCCGAGGATATTGAGCTTGATGACTTTAAAATTACACATGCACGATGCATTGATGATAAGCTCATTGAAAAAATTATTGGTTGTAAAATCAATACCACGAAAGATCCTAATCAGCGGCTTGAATGTGGATGTGTTGCAAGCATAGATATTGGGCTTTATAACACTTGCCTGAATGGTTGCAAATACTGCTATGCAAATCACAATCAAACAACCGTTCAAAAGAACTCGTTGCTCTATCGTCCGGATTCACCATTATTGTGTAGTGAACTTTCTGCTGACGATAAGGTTAATGAACGTGCAGTTAAATCGCTTAAAGAAAATCAAATAACACTGTTTTAGTGGTAATTTATTTCACAAACTACACTCTAATACAAAGCCATTGCAAACACAAAAAATATTCGTATTAGGGCTAAACTGTTTCACCAAAAGACATATCTTCCGCCAGGGGGTGATATGTCTTTTTTATACCATCGTCCACCCACCGATATCCATAAAACAGAATATGGCGTGCGTTTCGATTTCCTCACTTGGAGATGGGACGATGATAGTTAATGGACTTATCACAACCCAAGCTACAGTATATCCCCACCAATTTGTGAATGGAATATGTTGTAGACTTCTTAAATCATACATGATATTGTGTGTTGCTAAGGAGGCGACACACAATGAAAACCATTTTAGAGGAACTGTACGACAGCTACAACAATTTTGTTCCAGACCCTACAGCGCAAGCCGAAATTGATAATGCACACAAAGCGCTCATCCGAAGCTTGGAAAAGCCGGAGCGAAAGCTGATTCTGCGTATCATCGACAACAAGGATTTGATTGCCGGGGCTCGTGCCAGAGAAAGCTTTGAATGCGGATTCTGGCTTGCATGGCGGTTATGCACACAGTTGAATATGATTGACAACGGTCGTTTGTTTGAGCAGCAGCTCAATGCAGGCGGCCGTTGTCTTATGGAACAGGAGGAGTCCGCAGATGAAAGCTAAAATCGTATTCTTGACGAGCGTTACCTGTGCCATTTTATTGGCAACGCAAATTGCCAAACCGCCGCAGGCAATTTCAAAACCATCGTGCACCCAGCCGAGCATCCCTCAATTTTCTGAGTGCTTAATTTCCGACTTTCCCTCGATGGATAAGGGGAAAGCGGACAAGGAAGTCCCCCTTAGGACAGTTACCCCTCCTCAAGAGGTTGAGAGTTCCAAAACCAGTGTTGTTCCCGAGAAAATCGCAAAAACAAGCACTCAGGCAAAGCCTTTTTTAAGCCACCAGCAGAGGAAGTCACCTTACCGCAAAACAATCAAATCACTACACCTAAAGTGGGTGATACCCGTGTGGTAAACGGGCAAAAGCAATTCTACTTTTTAGGCTTCGGTTGGATAGATGATAACGATCAACCGAATGAATGCATCTATGCCGAGGACATGTACGAAAACGGAAATAAAATCGGTAGCATGGGCGGCGGTACCTTCGTGGACGGCGAGGGTGACATTAACAAAATGGTTGGCACCATGGATTAGTATGTATCGGCCAAAGGGTGTTCCACTTCGGACACCCTTTGACTATTGGTAAGTTGCTTACCATCTGTGGAGCACAAGAAGGGTGGGATCAATCGTCCCGCCCTTGCGCCAGAGGGAGTCGTGAAACACGACCACCTTATTTTAGGGTGTAACGATTCGTTCCACCCTTTCCAATCGATGAGGTATGTCGTGAATCACGACGCACCTAATCGACAACTTCGCATTCCAACTGTTTTTGAATGCTGGCAACCTTGTCTTGCAACCAGTCAGGCACACGGGCATTTTTATATTCGCCGATAATCCGCTTGCGGCGCTCAAGCTCCATAAGGGCCTCGTCCCCGGTGCGCAGAAAAATGGGACGGTCAAAGCTCACAGAAATCTCTTTCTTCTCGGTATCAATGGTCAAGATGTACTTCATAAAATTGTTCCTCCTAAAATTAAAGTGTTTGTGTTTGCTCATGAGTTTGGGACTGCTGTTTTCCAAAATTAGCGATAAGCTCTGTACGCAAATCCTCCGGGATTGACTCGACAAAATCCTGATAGGAATACAGCTCCCGCACAAGGTCGATGTTTTCTCTTGCCGCTTGCTCTGCCTTATACATGGCTCGCTGATTCTCCAAATTCATCACCGCTTGGTTGTGCTTTAAAATATCAAGCTGGCTCTGATATGGGCGCAGCTGATTTTCAAAAGCGTTGACCTTGGGATACCACTTATTGAATAATTCCGTAAGCACCTCTTTCTTTTTCTGGGCATTAAAAGCGCCAATACTTTGAATCTCGTTTTGCAGCTCGGTCATCTGCTGGGTTAGACGGTTTGCCTGCTTATACAGCCAGGTCGGAATGTGCTTGCGTTTGGTAGATGCTGCTGACTGACCACGTTCCAGCTCGGGAAACTGCTCTGCCATGTGGTCGTGAAACTTGTCCTGCCATTCAATTAGCTTGTTGCGGTCACCCATAACCTCTTTTGCAGATAGCCGCTTGTCCTTTGTCAGCGGTACAAAGCACAGGTGCATATGTGGATTGCGCTCGTCCATGTGCACCACCGCCGAAAAAATGTTTTCCTCGCCAATCTCTTTCTTCAAAAAATTCAGTGCGTGTTCAAAATAGTGCCGTGTGTCCTTGGGCGAAAGCTCCGCTAAGAATTCGGGACTGGCAGTGACAATGGTGTCGATAAATTTCACGCTGTCCTTGCGAACCTTGCATTTTGGATTTTCTCTCTGCGCCTGTTCAATACGCAGCTGAATTTCACCGTAGTATTTGTGCTTCGGTTTGATCAGATGGTAATTCTCCGATGATTTTTGGGTATCAATATCCGGGTTGCTTGCATACTGGCTCTTTTTTCGTTCATGATGTTTTTCCAAAGCGGATGCCGGTCCGCCCTTGCGTTTTTCAAATCGCAGAATTGCATAGGGCATAAAATCGAACTCCTTTCTCTGCAATCAAGATGGGTGGTAATCGTCAGCTTTTTTCACATACCACTCACGCCAGTGTGGAAACCGCAGCCGCTGTTCCTATCTGTAAAAGCTGATTGCGGCAGCGGTTTCCCCGCCCGCCAAAATGCCCGCCCCCTGCAAGGAGGGGCGGGCATTTTATCGTGCGGCTGTCGTGGCGGTATAACGCACTATACCTTGGCGTTGCCAAGGTGTGCGCCCGGGGACACCCCAGGACCCCATTTGGCAAGGGTACGGCAAAACGCCGTACCCTTGCCAGCGGCTTTGCGCTCTGCTGAAATGGTAGTGCATCCTTGCGCTTCGCCGCGAGGTTTGCCGTTTACAAGCATAATACACACCGTTGCGGCAAACCTCACCGCCTCGGGCGGGGACGAAGGACGATGGACGAGAGCAACAAACACAAGCCCAAAATCCCCCTGCGTGGGTGCGTATTTTGCCCCTGTTCGCCCGTGTAAGGGGCGTTCAAAGGCAGGTAGGGTGTTACCCCATCCGCGTACCGTTTGGGGATTGTGGGGCGTTTGTACCACCCGTTTGAACACGCTCCCGATAGCTGGGGCATGCAAGAATTTGGGCACGATAGCTTTGCTTGCATTCGCAGATGCAATGTTGACACAAGAGATTAAACTGTCGTTTCCCTGTGAGAGAGTTAATAAAAAACGCCCACTCGGCTTTTGCTTTCTTTGATAATCTTGACATGAAAATTTCTCCTTTACATAACAAAGCTCGCCTCCGTTCTTCACACAGACGAGCTTAACTGGTATAATGATTTTATTAAATTGATCGTTAGGGGGCGAGGTAGATGAAAAACTTTGCAAGAGAGAACACAAATGTTTCCCTGTGCGGGCTTAACTGTCTTCTCTGCACGATGCATATTGGTGGCTATTGCCCCGGATGCGGTGGTGGTGATGGCAACCAAGGCTGTGCCGTTGCCCGCTGTGGTATGGAGCATCAAGTGGAGTTTTGCTCACTTTGCCCCGAGTACCCTTGTTCGAAATATGATGGCATTGATGCTGCCGATTCCTTTATTACGCACCTCCATCAGAAAAGCAACTTAGAAGAAATCCATCGGGTGGGTGTGAAGGCGTATTGTGTACAGCTGGATAAAAGAGGCCAAATACTAACCCAGCTTCTCGAAAACTACAACGACGGTAGGCGAAAAAACCTGTTTGCTACCGCTGCAAATTTGCTGAATCTCACCGCTCTTGATGAAGTGATGGAATGTCTTAATTCAAAAGATCACCTTGGTATGCCACTGAAAGAACGTGCGAGTTTAGCGGTTGATGCAATCAATAAAGCTGCCGAGAAGCAAGGTGTTTCTTTAAAACTTAGAAAGAAAAGCAAGGGAGAGTAACCATGCAGCTGGGTCTCACCATTCCACTAATGAAGCACTTGAAAATAAACAGGCTGCCTTATGGAGAGGAATTGCATCGCCGTTTCTGTTGGGATTTACATTGTATCCAGCTACATAGCCATAGCTGCCTGCTGGCGGTACACTGCGAAACACGATACATGTTTGTGCTGTATGGCATGACGAGAGCGCAGTGGAATCGTCTTCCCGAGGTGTTTTTAGAGGGGCTTATCACCAGCCTTACCAATGCGGGAATTGAAAACAACTTGATAGAAATCTATCTGCAAGCAGCAGGAAAGATAGAGCTTACCAAGACTCATGGACGGCGGGAGGTTGCTTTTCTCAATCGTGCATGGGACGATGTTGCCGCCTTGGACTATTGCATCGACAGGGAACAGCAAGCGCAGCCGCTAATAGAGCAGAGCATTAACAATATGATTTGCAACTGCGTGGGCTACGAGGGCTACGGTGAGCCATTGGTGCGTATGCGGAAAAGTCTGGAAAGCTTAGCAACATGACCTCTCATTTTGGTGCATCAAATCAGAGGACATATTTGCAAAAATATGATAAGCTATCAATAAGGGAGCGATCACAATGGAATGGATTGAACGACTGAATGGGGCAATCAATTATATTGAGGAGCATTTGACGGACGGTATTAACTACGAACAGCTTGGGCAAATCGCCTGCTGCTCGTCCTATCATTTTCAGCGGATGTTCGGCTACATGGCAGGAATGCCGTTGTCGGAATACATTCGCCGCCGCAAAATGAGCCTTGCCGCCGCCGACCTGCAAAGCGGCGAGGAAAAAATCATTACTGTTGCCGCAAAATATGGCTATGAATCACCTACTGCATTTAACAGGGCGTTCCAAAGCGTACATGGCTTTGCGCTGTCACAGGCGAAGGCGGTAGGGCAGACCATCAAATCCTTTCCTCCCATTGGCTTACAAATATCCATTAAAGGAGCAGCGCAAATGGAATACAGAATTGAGAAAAAGGATGCCTTTCGTATCGTGGGCATCAGCGCCCCGCTGGACAAAGAGATTGAAAAAAACTTTGAAGCAGTCCCACAGCTTTGGGGAAAAGCGGCACAGGATGGCACCATTCCCGCACTGTGTGCAAAAATGAACGCTCAGCCCATGGGCGTACTCGGGGTAAGTGCCTGCAATGCCTCGGCAGAGCAGTGGCGGTATTATATCGCCGTTGCCAGTACTGCCGATGCAGGCGAATTTGAAACATACACTGTTCCTGCATTGACTTGGGCGGTTTTCCCCGGTGAGGGCAGCGGAATTTCGATTCAGCAGCTGGAGCAGCGCATCGTGACCGAGTGGCTGCCCACCTCCGGCTATGAGTATGCAGACGGCCCGGATGTGGAGGTATACCTTGACCCCAATCCCGAAAACACCAAATACGAGGTTTGGATTCCGATGGTCAAAAAGTAAAGTGCCCAATGAAAAAGGCAGGTGTCCAAGGGAAGTTCCCCCAGACATCTGCCTTTCATCTATTTATTAGATTACAATATTTCCTGCACTCGACCGACCTGACCGTCCTCCAGCATCACTTTAATGCCATGGGGGTGAGTGTTGCTTTTAGTCAACAGCCTTGCCACAACGCCCTCAGTTCGCTTGCCTGTGCGCTGGTCTGCCTTGAGCACGATGCTCACCCGGGCACCGATTTTTATATCACTGCGGTTTTGTCCGTTCATAAATTCTCCTATTCCATCAAGTCCTGCATCTCGCAGCCCAGTGCCTTTGCCAAGCTGAGCAGCGTACCTGCCTGTGCCTTGTTAATATCGTTCTGCCGTTGCTCGTAAAGCTGAATCATGCGAAGTGCTACCCCAGACTGCTCTGCAAGTTGCCCCTGCGTAAACCTTCTTGCCTTTCGGATGGTAGTCAGATTAGAGGGCTTCTCCAACCTATGGCGGTTGATGATCTCGTTTGCGGTATCCACAAACTTGCTCTGGTCAGCCTCGTGGAGAATGTAAAGGGAGAGCACCTGGGACAAGGAAAGTCCGTTTTCCACCATGTCGGAAAACCTCAGACCGCTGTACCACTGATAATAGGCGAGTATCCACCCTGCCCAGTATTCACAGCCTGCAAAGTCCTTAACGGCTTTTTCCTTGGTTGGATAGCTACCTGTGGTGAGAAAAATTACCTCTCGGGCAAGCTCCACACCCGACATTCCGACAATGTACTTTGGGTTACCATTTTCAATTTTTGTGGCAATGCCGCTGTTGATAAACCAAGAAAAAAACTCATCGGGGGCATAACCGCAATCCACAAGGGCATAGTCCAGCATATCACCCATGTTTTGCATGGCATCATCCAAGTAGGATTCGCTGTATGCGTGGGTCATCGTTTTGCCACCTCCCTCTGATGATGTCAAGGATATAAACCTCATCTTCTACGCTTGGCTTTGTTTTCTCCTGTTTAAATTCCGCTCTTGCCTCAGTGTCTCTTGCCAGCTTTTTGGGCAGATAGATGGCTCTGGGTGCAGCAGTGCTTTCCACAAAGGTGAGCCTGTCAAAGGCTGCTTGCGAGCGCAAAACAACCTGTTCTCCCAAGTTGCCTAATACCATTGCTTTTTCAAGCTGGGCAAGAGATATGGTGTTATTGAGAAATGCAGTCGCAAAGGAGAAATACGAATCGTCTGCACGGTAGCCCTTGATCACATCGTAAGACTTGTATTCTATCATAAAATGCTCAAAAATATAGTCCTTAGCACGCTGGGCAATGTCACCGCTCATGCGAAAGGTTCTGTTCTCCAAAAGGATAGACAGCCAGTTTAAAATGTGGTATTCTCCACTTGAAAGATTCAAAACCGACAGGTTGGTTGGCTCGAAAGCATATCGGTTGGCAAAGCCGTCTGTTTCGGTACTGCAAGCCCACTCCTTGGCGAGCTCCATGCTTTCGGTACAGTAGAAACCTCTGCCATAGTCGTTGTTCGGCTTGCCCTTGGCAAGCTCCGGTGCCTCAATGATTTGGGGAGAGCCGTGAAAAAGTGTGAGTGTGTGTTCCATACTACACCTCCTGATTTTAGCATCGTCAAAACGATAGTCGCTTATTCAATATTAGTATATCGTTCCAGCGATATATTGTCAAGGCGGATTTTTTTCTCTGCATGATAACACTGTGAGCGCTCACAGCTTGCTCACACTTATCCAAAAAACCTGCTTTTGGAGCGATTTTTTGCAAAGCCTTTTCACAACGGCATTTGTGCCCGTAAACCCGCATGAAATCAAGGCTTTCAGCGTTTCTATATGCTCACAGAAGCCACCCGAGGACACTGGAAGACAGTGGTTTCCAACGACTCGAAATTTCGTGTCGGTGTTGAGCCGACCTAGGGTTCGAATCCCTAACTCTCCGCCAATTGAAAAACCACATGTTAGGACTTTAACCTGCATGTGGCTTTTTCTGATCTTGTACGATATACTTAAGCAAGTATGGTTGATCGGCTAAATGGGGGGAAAAGCGTTGAATATACTTATATATGGAGCAGGAGTTATTGGAAGTGTTTTCGCGGGAAAGCTTGCTCTTTCAAAAATCAACGTTACAGTTCTTGCAAGAGGGGCGCGGCTTGAGGAAATAAAAAGAAACGGTATCATTCTTGTAAATCCACGAACAAGAAAACGAGAGTGTGTCCCCGTTCAGGCAATCGACACATTGCGGCCAAACATGGGATACGACTATATTATTGTGGTAATGCAGTGCAATCAAGTGGGTGAAATCCTTCCTGTACTAGCTGAGAATTGTTCAAAAAGCATTGTTTTTGTCGTGAATACAGCTGATGGATACGATAAATGGGCGAATGCTGTCGGTAAAGGCCGCCTTATGATTGGGTTTCCCTCTGCCGGCGGCGAACTCAACAATGGTGAGATCAATTACTTTGTTGGAAAAGGATTTCAAAGAATTTTTCAAACAACAACATTTGGTGAATTCAGCGGCGTAAAAACAGAGCGAGTGAAAACGCTGATCAATATTTTTAACCATGCTGATATTCCGTCTGTGTTCTATCCCGATATGGATGCATGGCAAAAAACGCATGTCGCGCTGGTGTCCAGTATCGCAAATGCTTTATACGGTTATGAATGTGATAATGTCAAGTTAGGACATTCCTATAAAGCTGTGAAAGACATGGTAAGCGGTGTGAAAGAAGGCTTTCAAGTGCTTCGTCAAAACAGCATTAGTCCTGCGCCTGAAAAACTGTGTTGGATTAACCTTCCTACACCGCTGCTAACGGTTATATTTTGCTTGTTTATGAGGACCACCCTTGCAAAAATAACAATGGCAAAGCACTGCGCCGCAGCAAGACCGGAAATGATGTTGCTGCAAAGTGAATTTGACAAGTTGATTCTAAAAAGCGGGGTAAAAACACCGGCGATTGAAAAACTAAAGAAAAACTTATACGCAACAAAATGAGCACAATCTCATTGGTATCTAAACGGGAAGCCTGCTATGAGGGAGAGCAAGGCCGCCTTACACTTCGGGTCGTGAAGGGCTGCCTATTGGGGTTACGATAGATTTGACGAGGACTGTATCCGTCGCAATGACGATGGTGTTTGTCATTGCCTGCCCGGTCGCCCTAGGCTGACTGGCTGTACAGCTTTTTGCGTTCTCTTGGCCGGGAGGTAAAGGTGCTTTGCCCCGGGCATATTACCGAGAAGCAGGAGAAAAGCAAAGAAAAACATGACGCACTGTTGTCATATTATCTGATATATGATTAATTCGGGAGGGGTGGCAATGGACTGAGTACAGCGCTATGGGCCGGACAGGTAGCCAACCGCGGAGGAAGTCGCGGACTATATCAACAGCCCTCTGTGGGCTGAAATAAATTGCTTTTTGCATGAAAATTACGAGGTTCAGCCAAGCTTTCATTATAGCAGTTGCTCTGCCCAACGGGGATGGAATGTGAAGTATCAAAAGGGAGGGCGTTCTCTGTGCACCCTCTATCCCATGGACGGATTTTTTATTGCACTGGTGGTGATTGGCGCGAAAGAACAAACCGAGGCCGAGCTTACCATGCCGCTGTGCGAGGAATATACCCGGGCTCTTTTTTCCAACACCGCGTTCAGCGCGGGCGGCAGATGGCTGATGCTCAGTGTCACCGACGAGGGCGTTTTGGAGGACGTGAAGCGGCTGATTCAAATTCGCAGAAAGCTTAAGAAAAGGCAGGCATAGGCATGGAAAAAATGATTGCCGTGACGGCGGAGAATATTGACCGCGAGCATATCTGCTGCGCCATCACGGAAAAAAAGGGCGAGACGTGCGTTTCTTCTAAAAAAGCGTGGCTGAAAGAGCGCTTCGAAGACGGCCTTGTATTTCAAAAGCTGGATGCGCGGGGCAAGGTATTTATCGAGTATATCCCCGCCGAAAAGGCGTGGTATCCCATCGATGCACCGGGGTATCTGCACATCAACTGCTTCTGGGTGTCTGGGCAGTATAAGGGAAAAGGCCATGCCAGCCGCCTGCTGGAGACGTGTATGAAGGACGCCAAGGCCAAGGGCTGCTGCGGATTGACCGTTATCGCGTCCGAGAAAAAGCGTCCGTTCCTCTCCGACGCGGCCTATCTCAAGGGAAAGGGCTTTCTGGCCGCCGATACTGCTCATCCGTATTTCGTGCTTTACTATCTGCCGTTTGCAGAGACTGCGCCGGTTCCAAGGTTTAAAGACTGCGCAAAAGCTGGGACAATTGAAGAAACCGGCATGGTTTTATACTATACCAACCAGTGCCCCCACACGGACAAATATGTGCCGGTCATCGTGAAGCTTGCGGAGGAAAGAGGCGCAAAAATCAGCGTCCACAAGATTGAAACCACGGCGCAGGCCCAGTCGGCGCCCACACCGTTCACCACCTACGGATTTTTCTATAACGGCGAATATGTGACCAATGAGATTTTTGGCCCCGCAAAATTTGAAAAGTTTCTGAGCGAACACGGATTTTAACGATTAACAGGGAAGGGGCCGCAGCGAAAGAAAATCGCTGCGGCCTCTGTTTGTTTTGTGGAATGAATCGCTTACTTTTTTACGGGCAGCCAGATATAGCAGAGATAGTCCTCGCTGCTTTGGTCACCGTCGGTATACTGCTCGATGTCAGGCGCGTCGGCGTATTGATAGCCGCTGCTGGGGAGCCATTCCGTCAAAATACGCTGCTGCATGGCCTGAATTGCGTGGGGCATGGCGCCCTTGCATTCAAAAATCGCCCAGGTGCAGGCGGGAATTTCATATTCCTCCATCCCCTCCGGCACAGGTTGGTCGCTGGAAACTGCAATGTAGTAATCAAAACTTCCGGCGGTCTGCCAGTCCCCCGCGCACACGCCCAGTACGCCCATGGGCTGTCTGTTCATGATTTGGCATAATGCAGGGATGGTTCCCTTTGGATAGTGTTCGGCCCAAAACTTTGGGATGAGGGAGAATCCCTCCTGCTTTTCGGGGGACCAGGGGCAGCTCATTTTCGGGCCTACAATGCGGAATGCGTCGTGATGTTCAATTCGGTAATTCATTTCAGCCTCACCTCGTATGGTAATTTTGAAGCTGATGGGCTGGTAGGCCTTGAGCCTTGCGCCCTCCTGCCGAGCGGCGGAGGGGGAAACCCCGTGGACACTCTGGAACGCGCGGTTGAAGGCAGTGGGGGAGTCGTACCCGTATTTCAGCGCGATGTCAATGACCTTATCCCCCGTGTTCTGCAAATCAAACGCCGCATTCGTCATGCGCCGCCTGCGGATGTATTCCGACAAAGGCACCCCGGCCATATATGAAAACATCCGCTGAAAGTGAAACGCCGAGCAGCAGGCAAGCTTCGCCGTGTGCTCCGGGTCAATTTCTCCATCCAGATGTTCCTCGATATACCGCAGCGCGTCGTTGAGCTGGGAAAGCCAATCCATACCATCATCTCCTGTACTGAAAGTTTACGTTATTTTGGGCTGCGCGTCCTCGCCGTCTCTGCCGGATTCGGAGAGATACATTTCATGGTCTGCGTGGGGCCCGAACACAGGGCTGGGCTTAAAAGCCTCCGTTTTGCGGGGCATGTCCGGATAAATTCGGCAGGTCTGCCGGTGGACCGCTCTTGTAGTTAGTATACCACATTATTTTTCCCAACGGGAGATAACTGTGGGATGCATGCTGCTTGGACTTATCCATGTTTGGGACCTCAAAAAATCTTTTGAGGATAGGATTGTATTATACGATGGGCGGTGGTAAAATGTGGTTAGTTATTTCTAACCGCGGTGATAGTGGAGGTCAAATTGGGGCGGGGTGAGCCCGAAGCGTTGGGTCTGGGGGCTGCTTAGCGTGCTTTAATGGAAAGACCGCCCTCAACGGGCGTATAAGGGGAGGATTCCGCATGAAAAATCAAACGAACATTGACTATGCGAATTGGATACCGATAAAACTGCCGGTGACCTTGGGGACAATTACCGCAGTTTCGCTGCTGCTGTTTGCGCTGAGCTTTTTGCTGCCCGGCAGCGTTCCCGTTCTGATTCTGCGGGGTCTGCTGGTGGCGGCGGCGGTGTTCATGGGGGTGTTTTTTGTTTACATGGCCCACGCCCGAAAGTTGCTCTCTTACGAGGGCGGCGGCGTTCAGGGGAAGATATTGGACAATGTGCTGCGGTATCTGGACTGGGACGGAAATGGCACGCTGCTGGACATTGGATGCGGCAGCGGCGCACTGACCATCAAGGCCGCAAAGAAATATCCGCAGGCCCATTGCGTCGGGATGGATTACTGGGGCGCAATGTGGGACTATGCCCAGGGCCAGTGCGAAACCAATGCGCGGCTGGAAGGCGTTGCGGAGCGCACGACCTTTCAAAAAGGAGATGCGGCGAAGCTGGATTTTCCAGACGAACACTTTGACGCGGCGGTGAGCAATTTTGTGTTTCACGAGGTGGCGTCTCAGCCGGATAAGCTCAAGCTAATTCAGGAGGCCCTGCGTGTTTTAAAGCCTGGCGCGCCTTTTTCCTTTGAAGATGTTTTCAATTCTCCCAGAAGCTATCCGGATATGGACGGTCTGATGGAGGCGCTTTCCAAGGAGGTAAGCGAAATTCGTTTTGTAGACACGCGGCAGAATGATTTTGTGCCCAAGTTTTTGCGCACGCCCCTGGTGGCGGGGGAAATGGGCCTGATCTGCGGCAGGAAATAGGGCCTGCGCATTGTAGCTTTGGCAAAGCTCAGGCCGTGGAGTGTCTGGTTATTTCATTTGCTTCAGCGCCTGTGGGTGTTTACCGAAAAAATGAGCCGTCCTAGGACGGCTCATTTTCTTTTGCCAGTCTGGCAGGCATGGATTTAAAATCATGTCTCATTTCTGTGGTTCTTGTTTCTGACGGCAACGGAAGAACCTTTAATTCCACCTCGGGCTGGCTGATGTAAAGCTCCTCGCAGGCTTGCTGCGCCGCAATCAAAAGATTGATTGCCTCCTCCGAGGCCCGAAACAGTTTGAGATATAGTTCTTTATAGTCTGCCATAAAAAGCTCCTTTTATAGATATGAATTGAATATGTTTTATATCTATTTTTGTATTGTACCATGAAATGAGCCTAAAATAAATATATATTAAATTTATTTTGAGGTGAATATATGGCTACAAAAAGCCTTTCCATTCGGATTGATGATGAATTGCTAAATAAGCTGCACGTTGTGGCGGATTATGAGGGTCGGTCCGCAAACAGCCAGATTCTGATTCTTATTCGAAATTGCGTCGAAGAGTATGAAAAAGCACATGGAGCAATTGATAAGAGCGGAAGATAACATAGAGGTATTCTGAGAGGTAGATAATGTATCAGCATATTAGGAATTTAAGAGAAGACAATGATTTGACCCAACAGCAGGTTGCGGAGTTGCTTAACATCAGCCAAACAACCTACTCCAGATACGAAAGCGGCGCCCTTGATATTCCAAGTTCATCATTGATTTTTTTAGCTAAATATTATAAGACCAGTGTTGATTATCTGCTGGGACTGACCAAGAATAAGGCTCCTTGTGATAAATAATATTCGGGACATGGCGTATACGCCATGCCCCTGTAAAGTCGTTTCAACAAGACTGTTTATCGGCCTGAGTACTCCGGGTCCCGTTTTTCAAGAAATGCGCTGACGCCCTCTTTAAAATCGGTGTAGCGGGTCATGCGCCGGGTATAAGAGAGCTCCAGTTCGTTTTTACGGTGCATTTGAAGATCCTCCTGCTCGTTCATGCAGGCCTTCAAATACCGCAGCACCAGCGGGCCACGCTTACACAGCTCCCGCGCCTTTGCCTCGGCGGCGGGCATCAACTCCTCCGGCGTGTCCACCACCACGGTAACGCCGCCGTATTTGCTGTGAAGCTCCTCTGCGGTGATAAAGCTGGCGCAGTAGCACATATCACGCATGATCTGGGGAGGCAGGAGGCGGGACAGGTGTCCGCTGCCGCCAACCACGCAGAGCTTTGCCTCCGGTGCGCCGAAGAGGGTGTCCTTCACGGCGATGGAGATATCCGCCCCGGCGGAATAGCACAGGCCACCCCCAACACAGTGCCCGTGAACCGCGCAGATCAGGGGCACCCGCAAATCATACAGCGCCTGCGCCCCATCGTAATAGACCTTTTGGGGACCGGTTATGTCTTCACCCGGAATGCTCTGGGAAAACCGATGGATGTCCGCACCCACGCAAAAGGTTTTCAGATCGGAGTGCATGACGCACACCCAGATGTCGTCGTCATGATTGATGTAGTCGCACAGCAGGAGAATTTCCTCCTGCATTACGATGCTGATGATATTCACGGGGGGATTGTGAAGGGTCAGATAGGCGATATGCTCCTCCACAGACAAAAACACCTGCTCAAGCCGATGGGTTTCCACGCGCTCAATAATTTTTCGTGCCATACTGCTGATTTCTCCTTACCGTAACGCTCATAATAGGGCCGCAGCCTGTTCCATTTTAAGCGGGTCAAAAAGAAGCCTGCAAGCATTTCCAGCTTGCAGGCTGTCCGATCGGATTCACGGCCGCTCGGGTTCGTCCGGTTCCACATCCGTGCACCCGTTGGCAAACTCAGCAGAACAGGCGACGGTCTCCGTGTCCTGAACAAATTCATGATCGTTCTGAGTGCTCTTCGGGTCTGTGCTTTTTTTAATCTCATCCATAAAATGTCCTCCTCTTCGCTGCTTTTCACTACTGTGATATTAAGTTTACTCAGTATAGCATGATTTGGCTGGGAATACAATATGAAAATAGCAGGCACTTTTCTTGCATCCTGACGAAAAATATGCTACGCTGTAAAAACCAACAAACAAACTATGTTGATGAAATGGACTTGCTGTTGCTGTCCCTCGTGGCCTGCGCTGTCTGGCCGCGCAGAGATATGATCTGGCGGCATTTTCGATGCCGATAGGAAGAGCGGAGAACCCCTTGGGGGAGATCATTAGGCCGGACAGTTCGGAATACGGTGTTTCCCCGTCTTTGCAGCCGGGGAAGCCGGGAAGGAAGCGTTGCGATGCATTTGGAATTTGAGAAGCTTTTGAATGCGGTGCGGGCGGGAGAAGCGGCGTCCATGCCGTTTGAAATTGAGGGTGCCACATACCTGCGCACGTTTAGCCCGAAGGAACGGCTGATTTTGCTGGGCGGCGGGCACATTGCCCAGCCGCTGTGCCGCTATTGCGCCGATATCGGCTTTGCGGTGACGGTTGTGGATGACCGGCCGTCCTTTGCCAATCACACGCGATTTCCGGAAGCGGCAGAGGTGATTTGCGGCGCGTTTCCGGATGCAATTGAAACGCTTGCAATTACGAAGCGGGACTATGTTGCCACCATCACCAGAGGGCACCGCCACGACGCTGACTGCCTACGAACCATCCTGCACGGCGAATTTCCACGCTATCTGGGGATGATTGGCTCGAAACGGCGGGGCGTGGAGCTGCTTCGCCTGCTGGAGGAGGAGGGCTTTTCCGGCGCTGCGCTGGATCAAATCCACACGCCCATCGGCGTGGATATCAATGCGCTTACGGTGGAGGAAATTGCAATTTCGATTACGGCGGAACTCATTCAATCCAGACGGAAAGATACCCCCCGCCGCTCAAAAGCCGAACGGCTTGTGACAGAGGACATCAACCTTCCGCTGCTGGAGCTTCTGGCAAATGCGCAAACCCCGAAAGCACTGCTGCTCGTCTACGAAACCGGCGGGTCCACACCGGTGAAATCAGGAGCCATGATGGCAGTGGACCAGAGCTTTCGGGCGGTGGGGACAATTGGCGGCGGATGCAGCGAAAATGCTGTTCTGATGGATGCGTATCGCTTGATTGGGACAGGCCGCAGCCAATGCGTTATGGTGGATATGAGCAACCACGCGGAGGATGAGGGCATGGTCTGCGGCGGGCAGATGAAGGTGCTGATTCAGGATATATGAAATTCCCGTCGGCGGAGATTTGACCGATGGATTGAAAACGCAGGAAGTTAGGATATAAGGAAGTATGTTAAATCAATTTTCAAGAACGCAGCTTTTGCTGGGCGCGGACGGAATGGAAAAGCTGTCCGCGGCGCGGGTGGCGGTGTTTGGTATCGGCGGCGTGGGCGGCTATACGGTGGAGGCGCTGGCACGCAGCGGCGTGGGCACACTGGATCTCATCGACGACGACCGGGTCTGTCTTACCAATGTCAACCGGCAGATATTTGCCACCCGTAAAACCGTTGGGCAGTATAAGGTGGATGTGGCGCAGCAGCGCATTCAGGAAATCAATCCGGACGCGGTGGTCCACACCTACAAAACCTTTTACGCCCCGCAGACGGCGGAGCAGTTTGACTTCACGCAGTATGATTACGTGGTGGATGCGATTGACACCGTGACCGGAAAGTTGGAGCTGGTTGAGCAGGCGCGACGGGCCGGTGTCCCCATCATCAGCAGTATGGGGGCCGGAAATAAAATGGACCCCACGGCGTTTGAGGTGACGGATATTTATAAAACCTCTATGTGCCCACTGGCTCGCGTGATGCGGCGGGAGCTGAAAAAACGGGGAATCAGGAAATTAAAGGTGGTCTACTCCCGGGAACCGGCGATGACGCCTATTGACGACATGACCATCAGCTGCCGGACCCACTGCATCTGCCCGCCGGGAACAGCCCGAAAATGCACCCAGCGCCGGCAGGTGCCGGGCAGCAACGCGTTTGTTCCGCCGGTGGCGGGACTGATTCTCGCCGGAGAAGTGGTGAAAGACCTCTCCGGGGTGGGAAAGTGAACGGAAACTGATTCGGCAAACCTCATGGATAAATTGACGGCTCCCTGACGGCTTATTGAAGCAGCGTATGCTGCATCAGAAAACCATCAGGGAGCCGCATTTTTCAGAACAGGTTCTTGCTGAAATACCGATCTCCCCGGTCCGGGAAAATCACAACAATGTTTCCCTGCGTTACGTCCGACGCAAGCTTCAGCGCCGCCGCCAGCGAGGCGCCGGAGGAGCTGCCCGCCACAACGCCCTCTTTTTTTGCCAGAAGGCGTGCAGTGTCAAATGCCTCGGTATCGCCGACTTTGATCACCCGGTCCACCAGGGAACTGTCCATGGTTTTGGGAATAAAGTCGTTTCCAATGCCTTCGATATCATAGTCGCGATGCTCTCCGCCGCCAATGGCAGAGCCGATGGGATCGGCCAGAATGCCCTGAATGTTGGGATTTTGTTCCTTCAAATAGCGCATGACTCCGCTGAAGGTGCCCCCGCTGCCCGCACCTGCCACGAGGTAGTCGATTTTTCCGTCCAGCTGGCGGTAAATTTCCGGACCTGTTGTTTCATAATGGGCCAGCGGGTTTGCCGGGTTTTCAAACTGCCTGAGCGAGATGGCGCCGGGAATGGTTTTCAGCAGCGATTCCGCTGTTTGCGCCGCCTGCTGCATGCCGCCCTCTCTAGGCGTGGAAACGATTTCTGCACCCAATGCCTTCATAACAGCCTGTTTTTCCATGGAAAACTTACCCGGCACCACGAAAATAACCCGGTAGCCCTGATTCAGCGCCGCAATGGCGATGCCGATGCCCGTGTTGCCCGCTGTTGCCTCAATGATGGTTCCGCCGGGGAGCAGACGACCGCTCCTTTCCGCTTCTGCCACCATGAATTGCCCCACCCGGTCTTTCACGCTTCCTGCCGGGTTGAAAAGCTCCAACTTGGCAAAGAGGCCCACGCCATCCGGAACGTCCAGATGGTTCAGCCGGAGCATCGGTGTTTTGCCGATTAAATCCTGAATGCTGTCTGCATAGTTCATACTTGCGCCTTTCCTGATGCCTGAATCGCCTGCTCCAAGTCCGCCTGGATATCCTGCACGCTCTCAATTCCAACAGACAGCCGAATCAGTCTGTCGGTGATGCCCACCTTTTTCCGAATCTCCTCTGGAATGGCTGCATGGGTCATGGTGGCGGGATGGCACACGAGAGATTCCACGCCCCCGAGACTTTCCGCAAGCGTGACCAGACGCAGGCTGCGGAAGAAACGATCGGCGTCATAGTCTGCATGCAGCTCAAAGGAGATCATGCCGCCTGCCCCGGATGCCTGCTTTTGCTGGATGGCATAGCCGGGGTCGCGCTCCAGCCCCGGATAGTAAACGTGCTTTACCGAGGGGTGGATTTCCAGCCAGCGGGCGATAACCTGCGCGTTGAAGGTATGCCGGTCCATGCGCAGGCCCAGCGTTTTGATGCCGCGCAGCATGAGGAAGGAATCGAACGGACCCAAGACCCCACCGGTGGAGTTTTGCAAAAAGTAAAGCCGGTCGGCCAGTGCCGGGTCTTTCACAACCACAAAGCCAGAAATTACGTCGCTGTGCCCGCCGAGATACTTCGTGCCGCTGTGAATGACAATATCCGCGCCAAGGGAAAGCGGCCTTTGCAGATAGGGTGTCATAAAGGTGTTATCCACAATTACCAACTTTCCGTGCTCGTGGGAAAGCGCAGACACTGCGGCGATGTCGGTCACGGTCAAAAGTGGGTTTGCCGGGCTTTCGATCAAGACGGCTTTTACGTCGGGCGTCAGCTTTTCTGGCAGAGAGGACAGATCGGTAGTGTCAATAATTTCATAGGTAATGCCAAAATTTTTAAAAACCTTGTCCAGCACACGGAAGGTTCCGCCGTAGACATTGCTGGACAAAAGCAGCTTATCCCCCTGCTGAAAAAGGCTCAGGACCGTGGTAACAGCCGCCATGCCGGAGGCAAAGGCCAACCCGTGGGAGCCTTCCTCCAAATCGGCCAGGAGCTTTTCCAGCGCGGTGCGGGTGGGGTTGCCAGTGCGGGAATATTCCCAGACCGGAGTTTCTCCCAGCCCTGTTTGCCGATAAGTAGAGGTTTGATAAATCGGAACATTGACGGCCCCGGTTGCGGCGTCCCCGTCAATTCCACCGTGGATCAAAAGCGAATCAAGCTGCATAGACATTGTTCACAATCCTTTCTTTCATTAAGCAGATAAAAAGCGGATGCATCGCAATGATGCATCCGCTTGAAATCATTTGGGTTTCCAAATGAATTTCGATTAAGGAGCGCAGAAATGCACCGCTGTATTCCGTTGAAGGGGACAACAGCGGCATGCTTTTTCAAAACGGTTCAGTACAATCATAGTTACGCCTCACGCAATCTGATTTTAACAACGTACTATAAAAATACCACCAATTAACCTATTTTGTCAATAGGTTAATTGGTAGAATGAAGGGGGGAGGCGCAAATAAGCGGCGCTATGGGTGCATGGAAAGGCAAAAGCCTCTTTAAATACGTGAGACGGGAAGTCGCGGACACCCTGTAAATTGCAGTCCGGCGACAAAAAATCTATTGACAAAACAGGTGGGCACTGTTATACTTCATTCAACCTATTTACCAGATAGGTTAATTACAAAAAAGGAGGGCGCGCACGATGTATCGGGTGTTTCAAAACCTGCTTCGCAGTAATTTTCGATGTGGACGAATGCTATGCTCCCGGGCTGGTGATATGGCTGGGTGTTTTCGTGCGCCCTTTGTTCGCTGTTAATAGGCGACTTTTTCTGCCATGCGCTGTCCGGGAGCTAAAATGCGGCCCGGGCATTTTTGTTGTCAAAATTAGAAAATGATTTGATTTATAAGGAGATTTTTATTATGAATAAGCTAAATACCATTCGTTTTCTTGCCCTGTCCTCGGCGCTTGCGCTGGCACTGACCGGATGCGCAAATCAAGGCGGCGCACAAAGCTCCTCCGCGTCGCAAAGTGCACAGGGTTCCCAAAGCGAAGAAGCGGATGTGGTGACATACCGCGTTGCAACCGAAGGCGCGTATGCCCCCTTTAACTATGTGGGGGCCGACGGAAGTCCCGACGGCTACGATGTTGCGGTGGCGAAGGCCGTGGATGAGCTGATTCCCGAAATCCAGTTTGAGTATCAGGCGGTGGAGTGGTCCTCGATTTTTGCAGGGCTGGAGGCTGAGAAATACGACCTGATTGTCAGCCAGGCGGCGAAGACCCCCGAACGGGAGGAGAAGTATCTCTTTGGTGACACGGCCTATACCTGGGGCATCGGTGCCATTGCATATAAGACCGGGCGCACCGATATCAAGAGCATGGACGATCTGGCCGGGAAAACCGTCACGGTGGGCGTAGGCAGCTCCAACGCCAATATTATTGAGACTTGGAATGCGGAGCACGGAAACGTGGTCAATGTCACTTACGGCGACGGCGATATTTCCAAGGCACTGCTGGATGTGCAGGAGGGGCGCGTGGATGCAACGCTGGTCAGCCCGGTGACGGCCGGCCTGATTGTGAAGGAGCAAGGCCTTGATGTGGAATTTGCACTTCGCAATGACGACACGGTGAAGCCGGTTTATTGGCTGTTCAACCAGAATGAGGGCGGCGAATATTTGAAGTCCCTGGTGGACAATGCGCTGCAAACCCTGCTGGACAACGGAACGCTGGCAGATCTGAGCACAACCTATCTTGGCGAGGATTATTCCACGCAGGAAGCGGTGCAGGCCCGTATCAACTGATTTCGGGGCGCGTCGGCTTATTTTGGCTGCGTGCGGATCACCTCGGAATTTCAGTGATTTTTGCATGATGAAGCGGGCGGCCGCAGTCTCAGCGCGGCATTTGGGCGTATGGAAGCAGATGCCTTTCACCGCGATCAGAAAGGATTATCTCTATGGGAAAAGTGTTTGATCTTGAATTCATGATTTCAACCGTACCTGAAATCATCTCATATCTGCCTGTTACGCTGAAGATTGCGGCCTGCTCGGGAATCATTGCACTTCTATTGGGATTTGGCGTGGCGTTTGTCCGGTATTTCAATATTCGTATTCTCTCTCCCCTGTGCAAGCTTTACTTATCCTTTGCTCGCGGGACACCGGCCATGGTACAGCTTTTGGTGGCCTATTACGGGATTCCGGTCTTTTTGCGCAGCCTGAACGAACAGCTTGGAAGCAATTTGTCGGTCAATGGGATTCCCGCCTCGGTCTTCGCCGTGGTTGCACTGTCCCTGAACAGCGGCGCATTCATGTCGGAAACCATCCGCAGCGCAATGCTCTCCGTTGACGCAGGACAGCTCGAGGCCTGTTACAGTGTCAATATGACAACGCGGCAGGCGCTGTTCCGGGTGGTTCTCCCGCAGGCCTTTACGGTTGCGCTGCCGCCGCTTGGAAACTCCTTTATCTCCCTGCTGAAGGAAACCAGCCTGATTTTTAATATTTCTGTAATTGAAATGATGGCTGCCGCCAAAATCGTGGGGTCGCGTTCCTTCCGCTTTTTCGAGGTGTACATTGTGGTCGCTCTGATTTACTGGGGCTGCTGCATCGTGTTGGAGTATCTGTTTGGCTGCTGGGAAAAGAGAGTGCGCAGATACGAGAGGAGGGCCGCGAAGTGATTCATATTAAAAATCTTAAAAAGCAATTTGGAGAAAACGAAATTCTGCGCGGAATTAATTTAGATATCCGGCAGGGCGAAATCGTTACGATGATCGGCCCCTCCGGTGCAGGGAAAACCACGCTTCTGCGGGCGATTAACTGGCTGGATGCGCCCGACGAGGGACAAATTGAACTCAACGGCGCCGCCATAGACGCCAAAACCGCCACCAAAAAGCAGATTTCGGGTTTGCGCGGTAAATCGGCCATGGTATTCCAGCATTATAATCTCTTCCGCAACAAAAGCGCCTTGGAAAACGTGACGCAAAGCCTACTGTGCGTGAAAAAAATGAACAAACAGGACGCCATTCTCCGGGGCAGACAGCTTCTGGACAGGGTGGGCCTTTTGAACAAGGCGGATGCGTACCCAGACTTTTTATCCGGCGGACAGCAGCAGCGGGTTGGAATTGCCCGGGCGCTTGCCGTGGATCCGGACGTGATTTTATTTGATGAGCCGACAAGTGCGCTGGACCCTGAGTGGGTGGGCGAGGTGCTGACGGTGATGAATGAAATTGCAAAAGACGGCATGACCATGATCGTCGTGTCCCATGAGATGCGGTTTGTGCGCAGCGTTTCCACCAGAGTAATTTTACTGGACGAGGGCGTTATTTTAGAGGACGGAGCCCCGGAGCAGCTGTTTTGCCATCCGCAACACGAGCGGACCAGACTGTTTCTCCGCCAGGCGCATTTGGGAATGGCCGCAGGAGAGTGATGCTATGAATGTGAACGAGATAAAACCGGCGAATTTGGAGTTTGAAGAAACCCTGAAAGAGCGCTTTAAGTGGTTCCATCGCCACCCGGAGCTGGCGCTGGAGGAGCATGAAACAACGCGGAAAATTAAAGAGCTGCTGGTTAAGATTGAGGGAGTTGAGCTGCTGGAGCTGGGCCTTCCGACCGGGGCGCTGGCAAGAATCGCAGGAAACGCTCCGGGACCCGTTATTGCCATCCGAGCGGATATTGACGCACTTCCGATTACAGAGGCCAGTGAGCTTGCGTACAGCTCTGAAAACGCGGGGCGCATGCATGCCTGCGGACATGATTTTCACACCACCGCCCTATTGGGCGCGGCGGCGCTTTTGGCAGCGCAGCGGGAATCTCTTCCTGGAACGGTGCTGCTGCTGTTCCAGCCGGCGGAGGAGGCGGAACATGGCGGAGAAAAGGTGGTGCAGACCGGGATATTTAAGACCTATGGGATTCAGCGGATTCTTGCCCTGCACGTTCGCAGCAAAATGCCGGTAGGAACCATCGGAATCTCCGGCGGACCTTTTTCCGCCGCCGTGGACCGGTTTGTCATAAGGATCAGCGGCAAGGGCTGCCACGGCAGTGCGCCGCAGGACGGACTTGACCCCATACCCGCCGCCGCGCGCCTGATCGGCTCGTTTCAGGAGATTGTCAGCCGTGGAATCAGCCCCCGTGAATCCGCTGTGGTCAGCATCACCCGCGTTACTTCCGGCACAAGCTGGAACATCATTCCGGACAGTGCGGAATTGGAGGGAACCGTGCGCAGCTTTGACCCGTCCGTACGGGAGGCGGTTGTGCACAGTATGGAAAAAAAGCTGAATGCGCTGCAAGCTGAAGGGTATCAAACGGGTTTTCAATGGCTGCCCGGCTGTCCTGCCACCAATAATGATGGAGATCTGGCAGATCTGATTGCGCAAACGGCTCTAAACAATGGATTTGCAGTTGTTCCGCAGCGACCTGAGATGGGGGGAGAGGATTTTTCCTGCTATCAGGAGTTGATTCCCGGCGCACTGTTCCATGTGGGAATCGGGGATACCTGCCCCCTGCACAATGCGGGCTTTTCCGCCGATCTGTCGGCGCTGGCGCCTGCCGCCGGGCTGATGGCCCGGATTGCCGTGGAGACGATTGCCAAGGAGAAGGAAGGATAGAAATGCCCAAATTATTTTACCCGGATTTTTTTAATGATGTGTTTGGCCCCATCATGCAGCCCGGCTCCAGCGGCAGCTTTGCCGGAACCAGCCGGGTGGGCCGCATCGCCAGATATACTTTGAAAAGTGAGCCAAAGCGGGTGCGGATTCTGTTTAACCCCGGCGACCATCACATGAATTCCCTCGGCAACATGATGGATGACCGGGGCTATCTGGGAGGGCTTCAGGACTTTCCCACCGATGACATCCGGCTGTTTGACGCGCATGAGCTGGCCCGTCAGGCGGGAATTTCTTACGAATTTGGAGAACGCTCGTCAGATAACAGCTGGCCGGGAAGCACCACCTTTGAGCTGACGGGCGCCGAGGGGGACACCGCTGTACTGACGGCCCGCTCAATCGGCGGGGGTATGGTCAGCACCTACACAATTCATGGATTTCCCATTGCGTGGCAGGCCGATACGTTTGCCCTGCTTGCATGGGGCGGAGAGTCTGCATTTCTGCATGAAACGGAACAAAGGCTGCGGGAGCGGCTTCACGATCTTCTGGAAGCCGCCTACTATGAGGACGGTCAGGGGCGGCATGCGCTTTTCATGGAATTCTCATCCTTACCTGATGAAAACGCATTTGATGAAATTTTTGCGGACCGGGCGGAATGGAGACTTCTGCCCGCGCTGCTCCCCGTCGTTACCACAAAGAATCGCAAGCCGCAGCTGTTTAAAAATGTGCAGGAATGGCGGCAGGTTTCTGAGGAACGGGGCATCAGCTTCGTTCAGGCGGCAATTGAGTATGAAAAAGGGTTTTCCGGATGGACGGACCAGAAGGTCTGGGACTATTTTGAGAAAATCAACGAGATTCTTTTCAACCAGATTCACTCGCTGGAGACAGTTGGATACGACCGGGCAAAGGACACGCCAAATCTTCCGATTTACGGCCGCGCATGGAACCGGTATCTTCAATCCGGCAAGGTTTTGGAAGATCCCATCACCCGGCATATCATCACCCATGCCATGTCCACCAATGCGAAGCTTCCGGGTACAAAGATTGTCCCCGGACCCATGGGAACCGGCGGCGGATATTTGTACAGTGCGATTGACGCCGTTCGGGAAGCACATGGGTTCAGCCATGAAAAGGTGATTGAGGGCTTGATTGTTGCCGCCGGACTGGGGGCAATCGCGTTCACAAACGCGCAGGCCAGCGGCAATTCCGGCTGCGTTGGAGAGTCCGGAATCTGCTGCGCCATGGGCAGTGGAGCCATTACATGGATGGCCGGCGGAGACGGGCAACAGGTGGAGAATGCGGCTTCAATGGCCTTGCAGGCGAACCTTGGAATTCCCTGCGATCCGATTCCCGGTGGCAAGGAGTTTCCGTGTATCACCCGTACAATCCGCGCGGCGGTAACGGCCCCCCTGTATGCGGACCTTGCGCTTTCGGGAATTGATCCCCTGATTCCCTATCATGAGGTGCTTTTTGCTATTGAGGAAAATCGGAAAAACACCTCTGAGAGCATGCTGCATTGCGGCATCAATGCGGCGCCCTGCGCGAGGCAGTGCCAGGCCTGCTTCCAAAGCGAACAGATGGCGGATAAATTGAAATATGAGGCCGACGTATCCCGCTGAGTTTCAGTGGCTTTGGATCAAGATCTTATAAAAGAAAAAATAAAACGCCGGAAACCCAGGAATCTCTCGGGTTTCCGGCGCTGCGCCACTGCACCGGCCTGGCACATCCCTCCTGAAAATAATTGTTTCCCTCGGTGTGCTTAACAAGAAGCAAATTAAATACCAGAAGATGGCCACGACGAAAATTACTAGTGGTTCGAAAAACAAAAAGCCCTCCAAAAAGGAGAGCTTACGCAGGAAGAATATTACGAGTGGAAGATGAATTGGAGGGTATGAAACAAACCCAGTATGCTATAAAATTGGCATACTGAGTTTATTTATCTTCAACATATTCTATTATATTAGTAATATCACATTTCAAAATAAAACACAACGTGTCTAAAGTTTCTGTTGTTATGGGTTTGCCATTTTTCATTCTGTGAATCGTATTTGCCGAAATTCCTTGTTTATATATTAAATTATATTCGGTTATATTGTGGTCAAGCAAATATTTAAAAAACGGATTGTAGTTTATCATTAACATCACCTCTAATATAGTATACTTAAATATTAACATGCCTAATCTATTGACTATGCTCAATATATTGACTATAATGTGTTTGAGGTGAGTGCTTTGTCCGACTACAAAAAGATGTATTATATATTGTTTAACAAAATTACAGACATAGTCGATGAGTTACAGGCAGTTCAACGGCAGACAGAGGAAATATACATAAGCGGTGAGGAGCAAATTATTGAGCTATCCATTGTAGAAAATAAAAAAGAGGATAGCGTTTCTACTATCCCACCAAAATGATTCTGCTATCACCGCACAAAGCAAAAGACCACAAACCCGCATTACACTTGGGTTTGTGGTCTTGGTTTTTGTCTAAAAGCTTATTCCCACTCAATGGTGGAGGGGGGCTTGGAGGTAATATCGTAAACGATGCGGTTAATATGGGGGACCTCGTTGACAATGCGGGTGGAGACGCGGTCCAGCACATCGTAGGGGATACGGGTCCAGTCGGCGGTCATGAAGTCGGTAGTGGTCACGCTGCGCAGAGCCAGCGTGTAATCATAAGTCCGCCCGTCACCCATCACGCCCACTGAGCGCATATTGGTGAGCACTGCAAAATACTGGTTCATGGAATCTTCCAGCTTGGCCTTTGCCACCTCGTCCCGGAAAATGAAATCCGCAAGGCGCAGAGTGTCCAGCTTTTCCTTCGTGATTTCGCCAATCACCCGGATGGCAAGCCCGGGACCGGGGAAGGGCTGGCGCATCACCAGATATTCCGGCAGGCCCAGTTCCCGGCCAAGCCCGCGCACCTCGTCCTTGAACAGCATCCGCAGCGGCTCGATAATCTCCTTGAAATCCACATAGTCGGGAAGACCGCCGACATTGTGGTGGCTCTTGATGGTGGCGGAGGCGCCCAGACCGGACTCGATCACATCGGGATAAATGGTGCCCTGCGCCAGATAGTCCACCTTGCCGATTTTCTTGGCCTCGGCCTCGAAAACGCGGATGAACTCCTCGCCGATGATCTTCCGCTTGCGCTCTGGTTCGGTTTCCCCTGCAAGCTTTCCTAAAAACAATTCCTCGGCGTCGGCACGGATAAAGTTGATATCCCACTTTTTGAACGCGGCCTCCACCTCGTCGCCCTCGTTCAGGCGCATAAGGCCGTGGTCCACAAACACGCAGGTGAGCTGTTTACCCACGGCTTCGGCGATCAGCGCCGCCGCGACGGAGGAATCCACGCCTCCGGAAAGAGCCAGCAGCACCTTGCCGTCGCCAACCTTCTCCCGGATCTGGGCCACGGCGGTATCCCGGTAGTCGCCCATGGTCCAGTCGCCCGCCGCGCCGCAGACCTCATAGAGGAAGTTGCGGATCATATCGGTGCCGTGCTGTGTGTGGTTCACCTCGGGGTGGAACTGGACGCCGTAAAAGCCCCGGCTTTCGTCGCAGATGGCAACGGTGGGGCAGGCGGCGGAGTGAGCCACAAGAGAAAAACCGTCAGGAACCTTTTCCATATAGTCCCCATGGCTCATCCAGGTGACGCCCTCTTTTTCAAGGCCCTTGAAGAGCTTGCAGTCGGTTTCAAAAAACGTGTCGGTCTTGCCGTATTCCCGGGCGGTGTCCTCGGTGCCGGCGGTGACGCGCCCACCCAGATGATGGGCCATAAGCTGGCAGCCGTAGCAAATGCCCAGGATGGGGATGCCCAGCGCAAAAATGGCGGGGTCCACCTGCGGGGAGGCGGGGTCGTACACGCTGCTGGGCCCGCCGGTAAAGATCATGCCGATGGGCTTTTCGGATGCAAGCTGGGAAAGTGGGGTGGTATAGGATTTTACCTCGCAGTACACATTGCATTCCCGGACGCGGCGGGCGATCAGCTGGTTATACTGCCCACCAAAGTCCAAAACAATGACCTTCTGCATATCAGTCGTCCTCCCGGAATACAATGTTGCCCGGCTCGGCGGATTCGATGATGGCAAGGGACTTCAGATTCATCCCGGCGGCGCGCAGCCGGTCTCCGCCGCCCTGAAAGCCCTTCTCTACGGCGCAGCCAATGCCCACCAGCGTGGCCCCTGCGCTGGTGACAATGTCGCACAAGCCCCGCATGGCCTCTCCGTTGGCCATGAAGTCGTCCACAATCAAGACCTTATCGTCGGCATTAAGCCATTCCTTGTTTACCAGCAGGGTCACTTTTTTCTTATAGGTATAAGAAAAAATATCGCTCTGGTAAAGTCCGCCCTCGATATTGTCGCTCTTCGCCTTCTTTGCAAAAATCATGGGCTTTCCAAAGCGCTGGGCACAGATGGCCGCCAGTGCAATGCCGCTGGCCTCGGCGGTGAGAATCACGCTGACCTGATCCATGTCAAAGTGACGGCCGAATTCCTCGGCGATGTGGACCATAATGGTGGGGTCCACCCGGTGGTTCAAAAAGCCGTCCACCTTAATGATGTTGCCGGGGAGAACTTTGCCCTCCCTGACGATGCGGTCCTTCAATTCCTGCATGTGATGATATCCCCCTCTTTCAGTTTGTCCCCCATGAGGAGACGGGCGGTTTTTCGACCGATTGTATTATCATTCTATTATTATAGATAGTCCGCAAATTTGCAACTGTTTTTACAGAACAAAATATGGATGTCGGGGAGACAATGCTTGTGGAATTTGTCTTTACACGGCAAATTGCGGTTTGTGAGGAAGACAAATCCGGCCCGCTGTGCATGCTAAAAAAAGGGACCGGCAAAAAAGGCAGGGACATCGAAAGATGTCCCTGCCTTTTTTGTAATTATTTGCCCTCGGCGGCGTCAGCGGCAGGGCTGAGCCAATCGCCCTGAAAATCCTCGATGCTGCCCGCGTCGGTCAGGGCCGCGAGGGCCGGGTCAACGGGCATCTGGGAAAGAAGCTTCAGGTTATGCCGTGCGGCGGCTTCGGCGGTTTTGCCCTCGCCGAAGAGATAGATTTTCTTTCCGCAGTCCGGGCAGGCCACGTAGCTCATGTTCTCCACCAGACCCAGAATGGGAACCTCCATCATCTCCGCCATCTTGACGGCCTTTTCCACCACCATGCTCACCAAATCCTGCGGAGAGGCCACCACAAGAATGCCGTCCAACGGGATGGACTGGAACACGGAGAGGGACACGTCGCCGGTTCCCGGGGGCATATCCACGAACAGATAGTCCACGTCCCAGATTACGTCCGTCCAGAACTGCTGAACCACGCCGGAAATCACGGGTCCGCGCCAGATGACCGGGTCCGTCTCGTTCTCCAGCAGCAGGTTGACGGACATGATCTCAATGCCGGATTTGGTCACGGCGGGAAGGAGGGAGTGCCCGTCGCTCCGGGCCTTTTCATGGATACCGAAGGCCTTGGGAATGGAAGGGCCGGTGATATCAGCATCCAGCACACCGACCTTAAAGCCTCGCCGCCGCATGGTCACCGCCAGCTGGCTTGTGACCATGGATTTTCCGACGCCGCCTTTGCCGGAGACAACGCCAAAGACCTTCCCGATGCGGCTTTCGGGATTGGCCTCCTTCAGCAGGGACTGGGGTCCCTGACGCTCCGCGCAGCTCTCGCCGCAGGCGGAACACTCGTGGGTGCATTCACTCATGTTGAAACTCCTTTTGCCATATTACATATTAAAGGTATTGGCGGGAAAAATGGGGCCCGCCGCTATCAATGCAACCGTTATCTTATACCCCGGACGGGCCGTTCGTCAACCTCTGAACGGAAACCTCCGGATCGTCTGCGAAAAAGGCGGCTTCCCGGCTGTGGCAGGTGAAAAGAAGAAGCTGGCGCTTTTTCCCTTCCTCCTTTAAAAGCCGCAGGGCGGACGCGCAGCGGGAGTCGTCAAAATTGGCCAGCGCGTCGTCCAATACCAGGGGGGGAAGGGCTGCGTCCGGTAAAACCAGCTCGCAGATGGCCAGCCGCGCCGCAAGATACAACTGGTCCCCCGCCCCGGCGGAGAGCAGCGCTGCGTCCCGCCACACCGTGTCTCCAGTGGGTTCCGCAGAGAGGTGGAACGACCGGTCCAGCACCACGCCGGAATAGGCCCCGTCGGTCAGCGCGGAGAAAAGTTCTGCCGTCCGGCGGCCCAGCAGGGGAGAGAAGCGGTTTTGCAGCGCGGCGTTGGCGTCGTCCAGCGTCTCCATCGCCAGCGCGATGGACTGATATTCGCCCTCCAGCACGTCTATCTGCAAGCGGAGCTGTTCCGTTTGTGCCTCCAGCGCTTCGCGCCCGCCAAGAGCGGCGATTTGACCGGTAAGGCGGTCGGCTGCGGATTGGGCCGCGGAGAGTGCGGCTTTCACGGAAAGAAGCTCCGTATTCAGCGTTTCCCGGCTTTGGGTGGGCGGCGCGGCGGGTTCTTCCGCGGAGAGGTTTTGTTCGGGAATCTGGCGGTACATGGTTTCGTACCGCAGCCGGGCGGCTTCCGCCGCGTTTTCGGACATGGTCAGCTCTCTGCGCCGAACAGCGCACTCCCTCAGGGCCGCATCGGCGGCGGGGATGTCAAAGGCGGCGGGGGCAAAGCGGCGAACCTCCAGTAAGATACCCTGTTCGTTGGAGGTAAGGGAGGCGTACAGCGCGTCATAGGTGGCGGTGGCCTTCACCACTGCGTTTTGGGCCTCGTCCCTGTTTTGACACAGGGTGGCATAGGTGTCCGCCAGGGCGGCGATCTCTGCAAGGTCGGCGGTGTGGAAACGTTTCAGTAGCAGAGCGTTTCTTACCTGTGCTGTGTCGTGCAGGTGGAGTTTCCAAAGGAGTGGAACGGCCCCAGCGCTCAGCGCAAAGAGAATCCCGGGCACAAGGCCCTGTATGGCAAAGCCGTGGCTGTCTTTCCATCCAAGGAGAAACACGGCCAAAACAAGGCAGAGAAGCGCCACAATTGCCAGAATTACCTTGGTGGGCGTCAGGGGCGCACGAGCAGTTTGCATTGTGGCAGCTTCTTTTTTTGAATCCTCCAGCGATTTCCCTGCAAATGGGCTTTCGCTGACGGCGGTTTCGGCCCGGACGGAGGCTTTCATGGCTGCATCCTTTTCCACCATGGCGGCATTCACGCTTTTGCGGACCGTTTCCAAATTCACGATGGCCCCCCGGAGGCGACCGATGGTTTCGTTCTCAGGCAGGCGCGCCTCTTCCGCCTGGCGGCGGAGATTGACGGCGGTTTGCTTTGCGTCCGCTGCGGCGGACCCTGCTTCCGATAAAAGACGGCGTTCTTTGGCCACATCCCACAGGTCGTGGAGCTTTAAAAGTCGGGAAAGCTCTGCTTCCTGCTCCGTCAGACGGGAAAGCTCCTGACGCTGGTCGGACAGTTGGGTTTCCGCTCCCGTCAGAGCCTCCAACTGACGGGCAGCGTCCGCCAGCTCCAGCTCCAGCGCGGGAAGCCGTCCGGTTTTATTGTGGCGGCGGCGGTTCAACTGCTTATTCAGAGCCGCGGCGGCCTCGGAATAAGAGGTGTCCTCCTCGCCGGTGGTGATTAGGGCGGCAATGCGCTTTTCAAGTCCTGCGTCCTGTGTCACGGGCAGACCGGCCTGACGGATAAAGGCGCTGCGCTCATAAACCTCCCGGCTGACGCCCAGAAGTGTCTCCCCACAGTTTTGCCCGGTTAGACCGGGATATTCGTCCATGGTTCCCTGGCGGACTGCCTTAAAGTCCCCCAGCGGGGCGGTCTGGCGTTTCGTCTCCCGGAGGAGCGTCAGCTCGTCTTCTCCCACGCGGCAGTCCAGACGACCCGACATGGCTGCGCCGCTCCATGGGGCGTAGCGGTTCTTGTCGGCAATAAAACCCGCGCGGTCCCGCTCCCGGCTGTTGATACCATATAACATAGAGAGCAGAAACGCGCACCAGGTGGATTTGCCGGTTTCATTGGGGGCCTGTATAATGTTCAGCCCGTCGGAAAGATGAAGCGTCTGCTGATACAGCTTTCCGAAGGTGGCGCTCATACGATGAATGCGCAGGAAGATCACCTCTGTTCTTAAGATTCAAACAACCACATCATACCATATACAATAAAAAAAACACAGAGACATTTTGAGAATTGCGTTTAAAAAGGCGCGGTATGAGGCAAGATAATGGCTGGTATAAAAAAAGTAGAAAACATGTGAAAACCGTATTGACAAACTAAGTGGGGTATGGTAGTCTAACAAAGCTGTCCGGGAGGGCGGCGGCGGACTTGAAAAGAAGTGTTGAGGACTTGAAAAAAAGTACTTGACAAACCATGGGAAACTGTGGTAATCTAATCGAGTTGCCGAACAAGACAACGGTTTC